>CAZACA010000104.1:0-7095 GCA_964483515.1 uncultured Treponema sp. | reverse complement strand
GAAAACGACGGATAGCAAAAAAAAATCCGACCCGGCGAACCGAATCGGATTGTGCGAAAAGAAAAATTATTCCTTTACGGCAGCCGCGCCCATGCTGACCATCATGGATTTCTGCGCGAAAATAAAGAAAATTACGAACGGAATGCAGATTATCAGCGAACCTGCCGCGAAATTCGTAAATTCGTTCTTTTTGTCAGTTACGAACGAAAACAATCCCAGCGCGAGAGTCTGCTTGTCCGTGGAACGCAAAACCATTTTCGGGAAAATGAAGTCCATCCACGGGCCGGTGAAACTTGAAATCGCCAGGAACGTAATAATCGGTTTGGTAACGGGCAGAATAATCGTACCGAAAATTCTGAAGTGGCTCGCTCCGTCGATTCGTGCGGCTTCGTCCAGATTTTTGCTCACGGTATCCATGTAACTTTTTACCATCCACGTGTTATACGGAATATTTCCGGCGACATAAACCAGAACCAGTCCCCAGAGCGTGTCCAGTCCGCCGATTCGGTTCAAAATCATGTAAATCGCAATCATTCCGACGAACGAAGGGAAAATTTGCAGAATCAGCATGCTCATCAGAAGCGTCTTTTTGAAAACGAACTTGAACCGCGAAAAAACATACGCGCTTAAAGACGAAATTACAACAGTTATGGCTGCCGTCCACAGCGCAATAATCAGCGTGTTCTTGAACCACAAAAAATATTCCGTCTGAAAAAACAGATATTTAAAGTGCGCGGTAGTAAATCCGTCTTTAAACGGAACGATGTTCATCTGCGCGATTCCGTTGCCCGGTGCAAAAGCCGCCGCCACAACGTAAACAAGCGGATAAAAAACGCAGATTGAAATCAGCGTAAAAATCACGTAAGCAAAAGTCGTGTTGATTGTTTTGAAAGTATTGTAATGATGCTTCATACTTCGCCTTCCTTGTAAGCCTTTGTGTTCTGGAACTGATAAATTGCAAACGGCGCCAGAACGACGAAAATGAGTACCGCAATAACCGAAGCGTAATTGTACTTCATGAGCGTCATGGTGAGTTTGTAAATCCACGTAACGAGAATATCGGTTCCGCCCGCCATGGTTGTGGTACTGTCTGCAACCGTCGGACTTCCGCCCGTAAGGAAGAAGATGATTCCGAAGTTGTTGATGTTATGGGTGAAACTCATGATGATAAGCGGCATGGTCTGATAAAGAACCAGCGGCATGGTGATGTAACCCAAAATCTGACTGCTGTTTGCTCCGTCGATTCGCGCGGCTTCAAACAAATCTTTTGAAATTGCCGTCATCGTTCCCATGGAAAGCATCATGAAGTAACCGAATCCTGCCCAGAGGTTTATTACCACGCACATTACTTTTGCCAAAGTTGCGTCGCCCAGCCACGGAATCACGTTGTTGCCCTGCAAAATTCCCAGCGCCTGAAGCGTCCGGTTTACGATTCCGAAAGTTCCGTTTAAAAGATTCCGCCACAAAATCATGGTGATTACCGACGGAACTGCGTACGGCAAAATGAAAATGAAGCGGAAAACCGGTGCAAATTTAATTCCGCTTTCGTTTAAGTGAACGGCAACTAAAAGTCCGCCAAAATAACACGTGAAAGTTGAAGCCACCGCCCAAATCAGCGTCCAGACTGCAATGCGGACGAATCCTTTTGTCCATGTGCCGCTGCCAAAAACCAGTTCGCGGAAATTCTGGAATCCCACCCAGTCAACCGTATTTTTCGGCGGAATGTGGTCGGGGGAAGAATAATTCGTAAAAGCAACGCAGACACTGAAAATCAGCGGAACGACAACGAAAACCAGAAGCAGGACAACGCACGGAGCAAGTCCCGTAAGCGGAAACGCCTTGTTGCCGAGTTCCTCGAAAGAAGCCTTCTGCGACACGAATCGCTTTGTGCGGCAATATTCTTCGTAGGATTTTTTCGCGCTGTTTACTGAAATGACATATATGGCAATGAACAATGCAACCACCGACAGAACGAGAATTCCGTCGATGAGCATGAACATGGAATTATTCCGCAATTTAATGGGAACATCCGGCTGGGGATCACCCAACGTAACAAGTTCAACGATTTTTCTAATTGTTTGGGGAAGAAATACAAGAAAAAGTACTTCCAGAGCGGCAAAAAGAGCGCCCTTTACCTGCTGCTTCAAATAAAGAATGTGACCGAGTCCCATAAAGCACGTGGCTGCAATCTTTACTTTTTTGGCAGAACTTCCGTCGGATTCTATCCGCATACGCACCTCGCAAAAATTTTTAGGAAGGGCATTCAAAAAAAACGCACCTGAAAAAAAAACCGGCATCTAAAAAAGTGCCGCCGTCAGCCAAAAAAACCTCCGCCCCAAAAAGAAGCGGAAGCCTTCGTTATTTTACGAATTATTTTCCAAGAATTGCTGAATCACAGGCGTCGAGTTCTTTCTGAACGTTTGCACCGTCCCAGATGTTCTTTGACGCATTGCCGAGCGCTTCCCAGAATGTGCCCATTTCAGGAATTGACGGCATCGGGAAAGCGTAGTCCAGCTGCTTCAGGAAACCGGGGATGTATTTGCTTGAAACTTCGGTTTCGATTGAAGGCATTGCACCGGTGATTTCAAATCGGAGCTGCTGCATTTCAGGAGTAATCAGGAACTGAGCGAAATCCGCTGCTTCTTCCTGATGGTCTGAATAAGAGCTTACGAAAATTGCACGGGTTCCGCTGAAAGAAGAAGCCGGTACAGATTCGCCGGGGAGAGCCGGAATTGCCGCTACACCGAAATCAAGGCCTGCATCAACGAAGTTTTTGATGTTCCACGGTCCTGTAATGTGCATTGCCGCAGTTCCGCCCTGGAAAGAAGCATCGCACTGACCGGTTCCCAGGTCGGCAGCAGGTACGTCCAGAACTTTTCGCAGGGACTGGAAGAATTTCATGCCTTTTACTGAATCCGCGTTGCTCAAATATGTTGAAGAAGCGTCCGTTCCTGATTTTCCGAAGAGGCGGTTTCCGTTTGAAGTGGTGAAAATGATTGAATAATATGCGTTTCCCACATCCATGATGAATCCGCGTTTTCCAGGATTTGCCTTGTTGAATTCAGCAACCCATGCCGCCAGTTCTTCCCATGTTTTGGGAACATCTTTTTCAGCAATCAGAGCCTTGTTGTAGAACAGAGCATATGTTTCCGCGCTGATAGGATAACCGTACATTTTTCCGTCGTAAGTAAGCGCCGTTGAACACGCACCCAGAACTTCTGACGCAACTTTTGAAGCGTTTTCAGTCAATGCAACGTGTCCGCCGTTTACCAGTTCGCCCAGTTTGTCGTGGGGAGCCGCAAAAAGATCCGGACCAACTCCGGCAGGACCGTCCAGTGCAATCTGACCGGCTGCATCGCCCAGTTCTACGTTTACAAATTTGATTTCTACGTTCGGATGAGATTCCGTGTACTTTGCACCAGCCTGTTTGATGAATTCATCAGGACCGGAAAGCGATTCCCATACGGTGAGCGTAACTTTTTCGGCTTTTTTCGCGCCGCTTGACGATGAACTTTTGCTGCATCCAACAAATGCAAGTAAAGTTGCTGAAATTACAGCAGATGCTGCAATGATTCCCTTCTTCATTTTGTCCTCCTAAGTGTCGTTTTAATGAAGCAATAATTTTTTTTATATCTACCGCGTTTTCAGCGGAAAGATTCACGAATTTTTATTTCGTAGCTCACTTTTGTCTGATGCGGAACTTCTTTTCCTTCCACCATGTCCACCAGAATGCTTCCGGCTTTTTTCGTCAGATCCGAAACATTTACGTCCAGCGCAGTTACCGGCGGCGTATAATTTTCCAGCACGGGATTGTCGTAAAACGAAACCACCTGAATGTCGGTAGGAACTTCGTATTCGTTCTGCTTGAGCCACTTCAGAACGTAAACGCAAACCACGTCGTCCATGCACACAAGGCACTGCGGATTTTCCTTCATCACTTCGGGAAGAACCGCCGAAACGCTTTCCAGATTTTCCAGATTCCACCGCACGATGCAGTCATCCACGGAAATATTCGATTCGGCAAGGGCTTTTTTAAATCCTTCAAAGCGAAAACCGTTTACTTTGTGCTTTTTGTTTCCCGAAAGAACCGCAACTTTTCGGCAGCCTTTCTGAATCATAAATTTTGTCATGTCGAAGCAGCCCGAAATCATGTCGCTGTCAATCTGGCAGAAATCTTCGTCGTCGGAAGTTCCCATTACCACAAACGGAATTCCTTCCTTCTTCAGGAAATCGATGGATTCGTCCTGTTCTTCCAGACGCGTCAAAATCACGCCGTCAACTTTTCGATTCGTCACCAGCCTGCGCAGAGGAGTCATGTCGCCCCCGCCCTGCACGACAACAAGCGCATCGTAACCGAATTTGTAAACGGATTCGGAAATTCCCACCAGACAGTTCTGAAAAAACGGCACGTCGCCCTTGTCAGCATCACGCGGAATCACCACGCCGATGTTGAACGTCCGGCGCAGAACAAGTCCTTTTGCCATCGGATTCGGAATGTAATTGTAGGATTCGACTTTTTCCATTACACGGCGGCGGGTTTCAGCACCAATTCTGCCTTTACAGTTGATTACACGCGAAACTGTGGATTTTGAAACGCCAAGTTCCTCTGCAATGTCTGAAATCGTTACAACTGAAGCTGTTTTTTCCATAAAAAATCCCGTTCTGCCCGCGTAATGCCCAAAGTTTACAATAAGATTTTTCATAAAACAAGAAAAATCGGTTGCTCAACACGATTGAGTATACACGTGTCGATTTTATTTGTCAAACTTTTTTTATACGATTTATGAAAATTCACATAAAACGCGTAATATTTCACCTGAATTTTTTTTCCGCGGATTTTTCGTTGAATTAAACGAATTTTTGTGCCACACTTCGCCCATGTTTGAAAAAATTTCTTCAAAAATCGAATCGGCAAAAATCGTTCCTGTGGTAAAAATCGATGACGAAAAGGATGCGGTGCTTCTGGCAGAATCGCTGGAAAAAGGCGGCATGAAAGCGGTGGAATTTGCGTTCAGAACGTCGGAAGGAAAAAGCGGAATAAAAAAAATCGCGCGATGCATTCAGGCTGCTGCGGAAAACTGCCCGAATCTTCTGGTGGGCGCGGGAACCGTTATAAATGAAGATTTGGCGAAAATCGCACGGAATTCGGGAGCGCAGTTTGTGGTTTCCCCCGGATTCAACAGAAAAACGGTGGAATTTGCGCTGAAAAAAAATCTGCCGGTTTTTCCAGGTGTCGCAACTCCGTCGGAAATCGAATCAGCCCTTTCCCTGGGACTGAATTTCCTGAAACTTTTTCCCAGCGAAATTTTGGGCGGCGTAAAATTCTTAAAGGCGCTGAAAGGTCCGTTTCCGCAGGTAAAATTCATGCCCACGGGGGGAATCAGCGAAGAAAATTTCATGCGTTATCTTGAATGCAAAAACGTGGGAGCCGTGGGAGGAAGCTGGATTTGCAGCGAAAAACTGATTGCGGAAAAAAACTGGACGCAAATCGAAATTCTTTGCAAAAAAAGTCTGTCGCTTATTCAGTAGCGAAAAAAAAGGATACACCGCGCAAAACGGCATATCCTTTTTAAAGAATCACGTGAAAATTACACGAGACCCTGGGCAACCATGGCATCTGCAACTTTTACGAATCCCGCAATGTTCGCGCCGGCAACGTAATCGCCTTCTTCCGCGTATTTTTTTGCAGTTTCATAAGCGTTGTCGTGAATATTTTTCATGATCTGCTTGAGTTTCGCGTCAACTTCTTCAAAAGTCCATGAAAGCCGTTCGGAATTCTGACTCATTTCCAGACCTGAAACCGCAACTCCGCCTGCATTGGACGCTTTTCCGGGAGCAAAAAGAACTTTGTTTTCCTGAAGATATTTGATGGCTTCGGCACGGGTGGGCATATTTGCGCCTTCCGCTACAAGCTGACATCCGTTCGCCACGAGTTTTTTCGCGTCTTCAAGATAAATTTCGTCCTGTGTTGCGCAGGGAAGGGCCAGATCCGCTTTTACGCCCCAGGGTTTTTCGCCTTTAAAGAATTTTGCCTTCGGATATTTTTTAACGTATGCGTCAACTTTTTCTTTTCGCGCACGGAATTCCTTTACGTAATCCAGTTTTTCCTGAGTGATTCCGTCTTCGTCCAGAATGTAGCCCGTGGAATCTGAAAGAGTGAGCGGTTTTCCGCCGAGCTGAATGAGTTTTTCAGCCGCGTACTGTGCTACGTTTCCGTCGCCTGAAATAATCGCCGTTTTTCCGCTGAAATTCTGTCCTTTTTTGGCGAGCATGCATTCCACAAAGTAAATCAGACCGTAGCCGGTTGCTTCAGTTCGCGCCAGGGAGCCGCCGAAAGAAAGTCCCTTGCCCGTAAGGACGCCCGTGTATTGATTTGTAATGCGCTTGTATTGTCCGAACATATACGCAACTTCTTTTCCGCCCACGCCTTTGTCTCCGGCAGGAACGTCCGTATCCGCGCCGATGTGCCTGTAAAGTTCAGTAACGAATGACTGGCAGAAGCGCATGATTTCCGCGTCAGATTTTCCGTGACCGTCGAAATCAGAACCGCCTTTTCCGCCGCCCATGGGAAGCGTCGTAAGGGAATTTTTCAAAACCTGCTCGAATCCCAGAAATTTCAGCACGTCCAGACCAACTTCGGGAGAAAATCGCAGACCGCCTTTGTACGGACCGATTGCGCTGTTGAACTGAACACGGAATCCGCGGTTAATGTGAGCCTTTCCTGAATCGTCCGTCCACGGAACGCGGAACATGATGATTCGTTCGGGTTCTACAAAACGTTCCAGAACGGCAAATTTTTCCAGTTCCGGCATTTTGTCAACGGCAGGCGAAATCGCTTCAAGAACAAGTCCGGCAGCCTGAAGAAAGTGACCCTGATCGGCATATCGCGCAGAAATGTCATCCCAAACACGTTTACAATAGTTGTTTTTAATATTGTATTCCATTTGTGTAACTCCTGATTTCGTTTTGCCAGATTTTGTAACCCCCACGGCAAAAGAAACTTCAGCCATACTAAAACAATTTAAGTATTTTGAAAAGCAAATTCAGCCGCGCCCGCACTGAAAGAACGATTTTTTTTGTGCAGCAATGCGGAAG
>CAZACA010000103.1:0-7125 GCA_964483515.1 uncultured Treponema sp. | reverse complement strand
TTTTCGATAATTTCGACGATTTGTTTTCGATTTTAGACGACGTAAAATTCTACGTGCGCTGGAATTTGAAGTGAGGAACTGAAAATGTCTTTTATATCGACCGGATTCGTTTTGTTTTTCGTTTTTGCAGCAGTTATTTTTTATCTTGTTCCGCAAAAAATCAAATGGATCATTCTGCTTGCTTTCAGTTATATTTTTTACGCGCTGAACGACGTAAAGGCGGTGATTTTTATTCTGTTTTCGACGGCGGTAAGTTTTTTCGCGGCAAAAGTGATGGACAAAATTTCTGCGGAATACGAAGCGAAATTGCAGGCTGAAACTGACAAAAAAAATCGGAAGGAAATCCGTGCCGAATGCAAAAAAAAGAAAAAAGTTTTTGCGTCTGCAGGCGTCGTTTCGAGTTTTTTAGTTCTTGCCGTGCTGAAATACGCTAATTTTTTCCTGTCGAATGCAGCCGGTTTAGCGGGATTTTTTGGATTCGATTTTAAATTCCGTCCGTTCGATTTTATTCTTCCGCTTGGAATTTCGTTTTATTCGTTTCAGGTGGTCAGTTACATTCTGGATGTCTACAACGGAAAATATCGTGCCGAAAAGAATTTTTTTCATTATGCACTCTACGTGAGTTATTTTCCGTCGATTCTTCAGGGACCCATAAGCCGTTACGACGAAATGAAATTTCAGTTTTTTGAAAAGGAGCACCGGTTTTCGCTTAAAAATACTCAGTTTGCATTTCAGCGGATTCTCTGGGGATTTCTAAAGAAACTCGTAATTGCAGACAGGGCGGCGGAAGTAGTTTCGTATGTTTTTGAAAATCATTCCGTTTTGCCCTGGTACATTGTTTTTTGCGGTTTGATTTTTTATTCAATTCAACTTTACGCGGATTTTTCGGGCGGAATGGATGTCGTTCTTGGCGTTTCCGAATTATTCGATGTAAAGCTCGCAGAAAATTTCCGGCAGCCTTTTTTTTCCCAGTCGATTTCTGAATTTTGGCGCAGATGGCACATAACGCTCGGCACATGGATGAAAGATTATGTTTTTTATCCCCTTTCCCTGTCGAAATTTTCTGCAAGCCTCGGTAAAAAAATTTCCGGCCGGAACAGATATCTGGGGAAAACAGTTCCTGCCTGCCTTGCGAATCTGATTGTTTTTTTCATCGTGGGAGTCTGGCACGGAGCAGAAAATCACTTCATTGTTTACGGACTGTACAACGGATTTTTGATTGTCCTTGGAATAATGTTTGAGCCGATTTTTTCCGCATGGTCACAAAAGATGAAGGCTGATAAATTTATACTAGGGGGGGGGGGGGCAAAAACTCTAAGGATTTTACGTACATTCGTCCTCGTAAACATCGGATGGGTTTTTGATGACGTAAAAGACTTGAAACAAAGTTTTTCCCTTCTGAAAAGGCTTTTTTCATTCAACACGTTCGGCTGCATTTCAAATTTTAAATTTATAGATTTCAGCGAAAAAACGATTTTTGTAGTCCTGTTTTTTTCGATTTTGTGGTTTATCGTAAGCGTCCTTAAAGAAAAGGGAATCAGCATCCGCGAATCTTTATCCGGAAAACCGCTGATTTTACGATGGGCCGTTTATATTTTTTTAATTTTGTCCGTTCCGTTTTTTCAGTCGGCGAATATGGCGGGGTTTATTTATGCGCAGTTTTAGTTCGATTTTAAAATCCATGGCGTTCTGCATTGTTCTTTTTGTCTGTTCAGGGATTTTGGATTTTCTGCTTTATCCGTATTCGTCGCTGAACCGTCATTTTGATTCCTATCATGCGATGGACGAAAATATTGATTTTTTGATTTTGGGAAATTCGCTGGAAAATAACGGCATAAATCCGTCGCTGATTGGCAGACAACTGAATTGCACTGCGTACAAATTTACTCCGCAGGGTTCGTATCCCGAAAGCCTTTACTACATTTTGCTGGACGTTTTGAATAAGCACGACGTAAAAACCGTTCTTCTGGGATGGGATATAATTCAGAATTTTCAGAATCCGCCGTACGTTTATCCCCACTCGGAAGAAATTTACAGGGAATTTTTGTGCGACTTCAGGGGAAATGCAGAACTTGCAGAACTGATTTCAAAAAAGATTCTGGAGCAGCGGTACACGTCGACTTTTTTTAAATGGTCTTCTTTTCCTGAAAATGCCGTAGAAATTCCTGCGGTTTTAAAATCCAGAAGGGAACCGAAGGCGGGCAAAAATCAAAATCAGAATGCAGATGAAACGGAATTTTCGCGTCCGCAAACTTTCAGGAAGCCGAAGGACTTTGAAAAAGTTGTAGACGAACGGAAATATTCCGCAGAAATTCAGGCGAATGATGAAATTTTCCTGAAAAAAATAAGTGACCTGTGCCGGCAGAAAAAAATAAAATTATACGTGATTTCCTGCACAATTCCTGAATCGGTTCAGTCCGCGAAACCTGAATTGCTTGAATGCATGAAACGCTCGGAATCGCTGATGGCGGAACTGGGCGTAACGTACATAAACGCTTCGGATGAAAATGCGTTTCCCGGTGCATCAAAAGACGAAAATTTCTCGGATTATTTCGGTCATTTCAGCGGATGGTACAGGAATTTTTATACGCAGTTTATAATCGACTTTATAAAAAAGAATGAATCCGTCGTTCAGTAAATCATTGCACTTTAAATCGGCGGCGAAAAAATGTAGTATTGCCCGAAATATGGAGGACGCATGGAAGAACCTTTGGTTTCGGTAATAATTCCCGTGTATAATCGTGAAAAACTTGTGGCGGATTCGATAAAAAGTGTTTTGAATCAGACGTATTCAAATCTGGAAGTGATTGTCGTGGACGATTGTTCTACCGACGGAACTGAAGGCGCAACAAAATCCGTGGGCGACAAACGGATAAAGTACGTCCGGCTGGAAAAAAATTCAGGTGCGTGCGCTGCCAGAAACCGCGGAATTGAAGAAGCAGCAGGAAAATTCATTTCGTTCAATGACAGCGATGACAGATGGATCGGCGGAAAAATTGAAGCACAGATTGATTTTCTGCAAAAAAACGACGCTGACGTGGTTTTATGCAAAATGCGGTGCTTCTCGGCGGACGGAAAATTTCTGCACGATTTTCCGGATCTTTTTGCTGACAGAAAACTTTCGTACGATGACCTGCTTCTGTATAACGCTTCATCTACGCAAACTTTTTTCGGTAAGGCTGAATGCTTTAAAAAAAATCCGTTTGATTCACGAATGCCGCGATTACAGGACTGGGATGAAATTTTGCGCATAAGTCAAAATCATTCAGTTTTTTTTCAGGACAAAATTCTTGTGGATTCTTTTTTGCAGCCTGACAGCATTTCAACGCATCCTGAAAAAGGAGTTCGTGCAATGGAAATGCTTTTTGAAAAACACGGAAAAAAAATTATGTCGGACGCGAAAATTGCGGAAAGTTTCTTCAGAAAAAAATCTTCGTTCGTTTGCAGAAGCGGAAAAAATCCGGAAGCAGAAATGAAAGTGATTTTTAAAATTCATCCGTCGCCGGAAAATTTTTTGAAATTCATTCTGGCAGAGTTGAGGCTGTACAAAATATTTTTCGGTCTGAAAAACAGCTTATGAATTTGCGTATTCCTTGCGTTTTTTAAAGAATTTTTTTACTATGGCGGCATGAAAATTTTTGCCATAATGCTTGTAAAGGACGAATCCGACATTGTAGAAAAAACGATTCTTGACGCAAAAAAATGGGCCGACAGAATTTTTATAATGGACAACGGTTCTGCGGACGGTACCTGGGAAATTTGCAAATCCCTTGCCGATGAAATCGTCGTGCCATGGAAGCAGGATTTCAGACCCTATCATAACGGACTTCGCGCCGATGTTTTCAATGAATTCCGCAATGAATCCTCTGAAGGCGACTGGTGGAATTTCAAACTCGACGCCGATGAATTTTACTATGACGACCCCAAGTCTTTCCTTGCGTCCGTTCCCCAAAAATATTCCCTGGTTGCAAAAAAATCTCTTGATTATATTTTGACGGAGGAAGATGTTGCTGATACCTTAGGGGGGGGGGCATTGGAATTGAGCAGAATCAGGTACATGAACGCAAGCTGCTGGTCTGAACCGCGTTTTTTCAGATACAAAAAAAATATCAGGTGGAAATGCGAGCCGCATCTTCATTATCCTGAAAATTCCGGTCTTCTGTACGATAAAAAAATTCTTGTAAAGCATTATCAGTATCGTTCTCCGGAGCAAATGCAGAAAAGGCTTGACGTGCGTAATTCTTCCGTTGCAAAAAAACAGGGGCTGGCATTCCGGCATATAAAGCAGAGTGACTGGCATGAACTTTTGCAGAGAAGGGAAGACTGCATTTTTGATGACGGAAAGCGTGAAACATACGATAAAATGATTGTAAGGAACAGTTTGAAGCAGTCGTTCAGGGCGCGGGCTTTTTTTACGTGGTGCAATTTTGTTGATGCTGCATTCGGGCGATTTTTTTGAGGAAAATAATTTTGAGCGATTCATCTGAAAAAGGCGTAAAACTTTCGCGGACAAAAAACGCAGTACGGAACATTTACAGCGGAATTTTTAATAAAGTCGTCATGCTTTTCTTTCCGTTTTTGCTGCGGACGCTTCTGATAAAAAAAATCGGAATTGAATATGCCGGACTGAACAGTCTTTTTTCTTCGATTCTGCAGGTTTTGAATTTAACTGAATTAGGATTTGCCAGTGCAAGCGTTTATTCCATGTACAAACCGATTGCCGAAAATGACGGTGAAATGATTTGTGCGCTGCTCGGATTCTACCGCAAGGTTTACACTGCCATCGGAACTGCAATGATGACGATTGGACTTGTGCTCATGCCCTTTTTGCCGAAACTGATAAAAGGCAGCGCTCCGTCCGACATAAACATTTATTTGCTTTATTTTATTTTTTTGCTGAACACGTCCCTGAGTTATTTAGTTTTCGGGTATAAAAATTCGCTTCTGAATGCGTATCAGCGGCGCGATGTAATTGCAAATATTCTTACGGCGACCCACGGATTGATGTATGTTGCACAGATAATCATCCTGCTTCTGCTGAAAAGTTACTACCTGTACATAATCATGCTTCCGGTTTTTACGGTCATTAACAATGTTCTTGTTTCTGTTGCGGTAAATCGAATGTATCCTATGTATTTTTGTACCGGCGGACTTCCGGCTTCGGTCAAAAAGGACATTGGAAAAAAAGTTTCCGGATTGATGATAAACAAACTCTGCCAGATTTCAAGGAACAGTCTGGACAATATTTTCATTTCATCTTTTTTGGGTCTTGTAATGACGACGATTTATTCAAATTATATGCTGATTTTTACAAGTTTAACCGGAATTTTCGGAATAATCATAAATTCGCTTCAGGCAGGAATCGGAAATTCCATTCAGACAGAAACAAAGCAAAAAAATTATTCTGACATGAAAAAAATGACGCTCCTTTATCAGCTTTTAACAGGATGGTGCGCCGCCTGCATGCTCTGCATATATCAGCCTTTCATGGAATTATGGATTGGAAAAGAATTTATGCTTTCGTTTTTTTCCGTTTCGCTTATCTGCTTTTATTTTTACATTTTAAAAATGGGTGACATAAATTCCCTTTACTTTAATGGCTCAGGATTGTGGTGGAACGGACGATACAGGTCGATTGTGGAATCGCTTTTGAATCTTTTCGGAAATTTCATTCTGGTGATTTTTTGGGGAGTCGACGGAATAATTCTTGCAAGCATAATTTCGGTTTCCATGGGGCACATCTGGGGAGGACAGTTTGTGTTCAGACTTTACTACAGGGAAATAAAATTCAGGCAATATTTTTTGATGGAACTTTCAATCTTTGCAGTGAATGCAGTCCTCTGTTCTGCTTTTTCCTTTGCGGCGCATTTTATAAAAATGGAAAACGCATCCTTTAATTTTGCAGCCGTCCTGCTTTTTGCTGCCGTGATTGTAACGCCTGTCTACGTTTTCGTTTATCTTTTTCTGGCGAATCGTCTGAAAATGAAATTCGATTTCAAAAAAATGCTGAAGAAAGGCAGATAATCACCGGATAATTTTGTCATTTCACTCCGAATCTGCTCAGAATCTTTGCAAAAAAGTTCAGTGCGCTGAATGCAATTCTTTTTCCCTTGTATGACGACAGAAGCAGCGTGTATGCCGGCGATTTTGTCATTTCCACGGAAGCAAAATCCGTATTTAAATCGTAAACGTCGCCGAATGCTGCCTTGGGATTTTCCAGAATTTCGTCGAGTTCTGCGTGGTTTTCGTCCAGAACTGATTTTATGATTTCGGGCTTTGATAAATCGTGGGCGTATGCCCTGGGATTCGTAAAAAGATGAAGGACTTTTGCATCGTGAACGAATTTCATGCATTTTGAATTCCGGCTGACCTGGCAATTATAAATTCCGCTGATTTCGTGAATGATTCCGCCGAAACGGAAATTTGCTTCGTTCAGTGAAGTCTGGTCGAATACCGTGCCTTTTGTTTTTTCCCGGCTTTCGTTCCAGAGCGTGTGCCACGTTGCGAAAAATTCGTCGGTTTTTTCTGAACCGTTTACGCACATGAATCCGCCGTTAAAATGTCTGTCGTCGCAGCCTGAGTGCCAGTTCATTCTTTTTGCGTTGTTTTCAAAAAAATTTTTTACGGGGCTTTCTGAAATTTTCAAGTGCCTGTTCAACACCATGGAAATTTCGTAATCCGCGGGGAGGCTTTCAAGGCTTCCGTCAAGTACGGTGTCGCAGTCAATGTAAACGAAATTCCGCGGAAGATATTTATTCATGGAAGTTTTAATGAATCTTGAGCGGTCGCGGTTGTTGAACTGTTCAGGAACGTCCACCGGAACGACGGTTACATTGAGTTTTTCAAAAATCGTCCGTCTGCCCGTAAAAGTAGAAATGGTGTCGCGGTCTGCAAGAACGAAAACGTCTGCGTCCTTCATGAATTTTCTGAGGGACATTATGCTGATGGCAGTCTGCTCGTAAAAAGTATCGTTTGTGCCGCTGATTAAAATGTATGCAATATTCATGCGCGAAATGTACATCAAAAGCAAAATGTTTTCCAGCGGAAAAGGCTGATTGCACCATTCGCGAAAAGGAAGAAAAAAAATTCCGCGGAATGCCGATAAAGAATCCGGATGATGAAAAA
>CAZACA010000102.1:4151-7182 GCA_964483515.1 uncultured Treponema sp. | reverse complement strand
AAAAAGCGTGCAGGAATTTTTGCTGAACGAAAATTTTGCGAAAAGAAATTTTTGTCGCGGAAAAAAAAATTGAAATTCTTTTTGTGAAATTTAAATCATCAAAAAAAGCGCGCAGAATTTTTTCTGAACGGAACGGCAACAAAAAAAATTTAATTAAAAAAATCCCGCAGTTTTTTTACTTCAGCGTTGAAATTTTCGTCTACTACGGGCGGATGGTCGTTGAAAAAAAGAATCTGCTGCAATTCTTCCTGCGTGTGCGTGCCCCAGACCGGAACGACATTTTCAAACTGAAAAAGGTAGCCGAACGCCAGCGGAATGTTGCTGATGATTCCGCCGTTTAAAGGCTGCGACGCAATGCAACCCACTTCTTTTTCCTGACAAAGTTCCGCGAGAGATGCAACGCTTTCCGCCGAAATCACGCTGAACGGAAACTGCACCACTTCGTACAGTCCGCTTAAAATCGCTTCTTTTGCCAGATCAAGATTATCCGTGGAAATGCCGATGTGCTTCACTACGCCTTTTTGTTTCAGCGTTAAAAGTTCGTTGTAAATTCCGTCGGCGCTGTCTTTCTGCGGAACGATGAGCGGATTTTCAAGCTGATACAAATCGATGTAATCGGTTTCCAGTGCGTCCAGGCTTTCGTCCAGGTCGTGTCGAATTTCGGGCCGGCTCTGCGCTGAAGTTTTTGTAGCAAGAATTACGTTCTGCCGAATTCCGTGGAGCGCTTCACCCAGCCGTTTTTCGCAGACAGGTTTTGAACGCGACGTGTCGAAAAAATTCATTCCGCCGGAATAAGACTGATGCACCATGGCACACGCTTTTTCGTCGGCTTCGTCACCGAACGATTCAATTTCCGCGCAGTCAAGACTTTCCGCACCGAACGCCGTTCTGCTCACAAGAAGATTTGTTTTTCCCAAAGTTACGTAATCCATTTTTTCCGCCGAATTAAATTTTCTGCTTTAAAAAAAACCGGCAAAGACGACTTTCACCGCCTTCGCCTTTTGCAGAATTATTTTTCCGCCCCGTAATTTTTAATTGCTTTTTGAATGAACGAAACGAGTTCAGAAATTTTTACGCGTTCCTGTTTCATGCTGTCCCTGAACCGAACCGTTACCGTGCCGAATTTGTCGCTGGCGCTGTCCGTGGTATCGTAGTCAACCGTAACGCAAAACGGAGTTCCCACTTCGTCCTGACGTCTGTAGCGTTTTCCCACAGTTCCGCTCTGGTCGTAATCCGTGACAAAATCTTCTTTTAGCATATGCTGAATTTCTTTTGCTTTTTCCGCGAGTCCGTCTTTTTTCATCAGCGGAAGAACTGCCACCGTTATGGGAGCCAGGCGCGGATCGAGATGCAGAACCGTCCTGTAGTCTTCGCCCTGACCGTCTTCAGCAACATTCTGCTCTTCGTAGGCTTCGCACAAAAACATCAGGAAATTTCGGTTCAGTCCCGCGGAAGTTTCAACCACATAAGGAACGTACCGCTCGTTGCCGTTTTCCTGATCGATGTAATGCATGTCTTTTTTTGAGTACTGTTCGTGCTGCGACAAATCGAAATCAGTGCGGCTGTGGATTCCTTCGATTTCTTCAAAGCCGATGGGGAAATTGTACTGAATGTCGTACGCGTCTTTTGCGTAGTGGGCAAGTTTGTCGTGATGATGCCACTGAAGATTTTTTTCGGCGATACCATATTTCAGGTAGAAGTTCCAGCGGTCGGTTCTCCAGCGTGCGAAAGTTTCGTCTTCAGTTCCGGGCTTGCAGAAATATTCCATTTCCATCTGCTCGAATTCACACGTGCGGAAAATAAAATTTTTAAAGATGATTTCGTTGCGGAACGATTTTCCGACCTGCGCTACACCGAACGGAATTTTCATCCGGTTAGACTGAACGATGCTTTTAAAATCCGTGAAAATTCCCTGGCAGGTTTCAGGACGAAGATAAACGAGGGACGCTTCCGTGGCGACAGGCCCCTGATGCGTTTTAAACATCAGGTTGAATTCGCGGACGTCTGTCCAGGAATTTTTTCCGCATGAAGGACAATTTATTTTTTCCGCGATGAACGATTTCATTTCTTCGTGGCTCATGGTGTCCACAGGTTTTTCAGGCTTTTCCGCGGATTTGGAAAAATATTCTTCGATGAGCTGGTCAGCCCTGAACCGCGCCTTGCATTCCGTGCAGTCAATCATGGGATCGGAAAAATGACCCACGTGACCGGACGCTTCCCATGTCGTGTGATGCTGAAAAATCGCCGAATCGAGTCCCACAACATCGTCGTGAAGCTGCGTCATGTAGTGCCACCATTCGTTCTGAATGTTCCGCTTGAATTCCACGCCCAGCGGACCGTAATCCCACGCACCCGCCATTCCGCCGTAAATTTCCGACGCCTGATAAACGAATCCGCGACGCTTGCACAGACTGATGATTTTGTCCAGCGTGCAGGAATGATCGACTTTTTTTTCTGCCATAATGGAAACTCCTGATTTTGAAAAGCTAAAAAATTTGCGCTCCAAGGGAGGCTTTTGAGTTTCTGGATTTTAGCACAATTAGTTTTTTTTCAAAAGGGATTTTGAGATTCTTTTTTTCGGAAGGAATTTGTTCCGCGGAATCCGGTGCGTTAAATTTTCAGCAAAAAAAATCCCGAAACCTTTTTGTGGAATCGGGATAAAAAAAATCGCGTGAACTAGAATCTGAATACTGCTGCAATTCGCGGAATGATTACGAAGCCCAGCCCGTCAAGTTTTGTGTCGATTGTCGGTTCTTTTACGCTGACAGAAATTCCTTCATACGTTCCTTTCGCCGTCATGTCGAGGGTTCCGCTGTTTGCCACGGTGAAAAGTGCCGTAACCGAAGCCGCCAGTGCCCATCGCCTGTTGAAATTGAACTGCGCATAAACGTCCGCACCCAGATCGAAC
The DNA here is from genome assembly GCA_964483515.1 of uncultured Treponema sp. Taxonomy (GTDB): domain Bacteria; phylum Spirochaetota; class Spirochaetia; order Treponematales; family Treponemataceae; genus Treponema_D. The sequence goes on along the minus strand of CAZACA010000102.1, from coordinate 4,274 downwards.
TGGTATGAAACATAATCCACGTCTACATCCATTTTTACGCCGTCTTCAATTCCCTTTACGGTCGTGCTTAAATTCAGGTACGTAAACGCCGCCACTCCGCTTGCAATCAGTTTTACACTGCGC
>CAZACA010000102.1:0-4051 GCA_964483515.1 uncultured Treponema sp. | reverse complement strand
CGTCGCTTCCGAAAAAATCTTCCGCGTCTACCGTAATGTAGCCCACGCCGATTCCTGCCAGAAGCGCAAGGTTGTTGTTCCGGTTGACGAATCGTCCCTGAAAGTCGCCGTCGAATCCGATGTCGCAGATTTTTGAATCATCGCCGTCATCTGAAATGTCGTCATCGCCATCCGCCACAATTTTCTGATTGAAGTACGGAAAACTCATTCCGAACGAAATGGAATTGTCCCAGTCGGCAAAAACCGAATTCAGCACCAAAAGCGAAACAATTACGCTGCCCCAAAATTTTTTCATAATTCGCCTCCACGAAAATAAAATTTTGTTATGGTATTTTGCCCCCCCCCCCGTCGACTTTGTCAAGTACTTTTTGAAAAAAATTTGCTTTTTTTTATGAATTTTTTTGTCATCCGCGGAAAATCGGTTTCTATTGACAGTAACAAAATCCGCTGATATACTGTTTCTACTAAAAGAAACAAAACAAAATGTCTTTGAGAGGCTAAAAATGATTAAGCGAACAGACAGCATTTATCTGACTCTGCCCAGCGACCGCTACACACCGTTCAGCCTGGCGCGGAAAATCGGGGCAAAAGCGATTCTGGAAAGTGCGCGGTTCAACATGGGAAAGGAACGATTTTCGATTTTAATGGCGGAAGAAGCGTTTCATATTTTGCAGGACGACGAAGGAATTGCATTTATAATCGACGGACGGCGCGTTCCATTTTCGGAAAAAACTGCGGAAAGTCTGGGCGACCGGATTGAAATGATTGCACCTGGTTCCACCGTTCCGCACAAAGTCGACATTCTTGATGCGCTTCTATACGTGGCGGGCGAAAACGAAATTCCCGTAAAAAACATTCCGGTTCCTGCAAGCGGCATAGGATATCTGAGTTACGAATTTTGTGCACGATGCGACACCATCACTTTGGCTCCCCAGACCGACGAATTAAAAATTCCCGAAAGCGAATTCGTAGCAGGCCACATTTACATCGTGTTCGATCACTTCACCGAAACGCTTCACATTTTTGCGCTGAATTACATGGAACATCAGATTGATTTGCAGAAAGCCGTGGACAATTTAAAAAAACGACTGGGCGATCTGGATTTCAGTTACCTGGCTCCTCCTGAAGAACCGCTTCCATGCAGGACAATTACCGACCTGGCACAGAGCGAAAAGGAATACAAGGAAAAAGTCGCAGCGTTAAAAAAGGAAATCGTGGCGGGAAATATTTTTCAGGCAGTTCCGAGCAGAAGGCTTCAGGTGGAATGCGGAAACAGTGCGCTTGAAATTTACAGGCGGCTTCGTTCCGTTAACCCGAGTCCGTACCTGGTTTACATCGATTTTTCCGACAGGCAGCTCGTGGGTTCTTCGCCGGAAAGTCTGGTGCGCGTTCGTGACGGAATTGCTTCCATTCGTCCCATCGCCGGAACAAGACGACGCGGAAAAAATTCAGCGGAAGACGAAGCGCTCAAAAAAAATCTGCTCGGCGACCACAAGGAAAAAAGCGAACATCTCATGCTCGTAGATCTGGCACGAAACGATTTAGGCAGAGTCTGCGAACCGGGTTCGGTGGAAGTTACGCGCTACATGGACTGCGAATTTTTCAGCCACGTAATGCATCTTGTGAGCGACGTTCAGGGCAAGGTAAAAAAAGGATTTAAACAGATTCAGGTTCTGCGTTCGTCGTTTCCAGCAGGAACTGTAAGCGGTTCGCCGAAAATCAGCGCCATAGAAATTTTAAGCCGTCTGGAAAAAACAAAGCGGAGATTTTACGCGGGCGCAATCGGATATCTGCAGACGTCCGGGGATCTGGATTTTTGCATAGGAATCAGGTGCGCATTAAAACAGGACGACGTGTGGACGCTTCAGGCAGGCGGCGGAATCGTGTACGACAGCAACCCAGACCGCGAATGGGAAGAAACCAACGAAAAACTCGGCGCGCTCCGGGCAGTCCTTGAAAAAGCGGAATAAATCTTCCGGAGGAAAAATTTGGAAAGCAAAGGAATTTCCGCTGCAACAGTTTCTTCCGCTGACGGAAAAAAAATTTCAGTTTCAGTTTCCGCGGAACTCGATGCGGCAAAAATTTCCGTGGCGGATTCAGACGGAAACAATTTGCAGGTTAAAGGAATTTCGGGAAAAATCATTTCGCTTGAATCAGGCGACGTAAAAAAAATTCCGTACGCAGTCACTTACAACGGCACGACGATTTTTGCGACGCTTGACCCTTCGCTGATTGATGAAGTTTTCGGCGCGAAAAACATAGACGTTTCAAATCTGGGTCTGACCGTTTCAGGAACTTCCGCCGCATTTAAAACTTTTGCGCCCCTTGCGACTCAGGTGAACCTGCTTCTGTTCAGCGACTCACGTGCGGAAAATCTTCTGGCGACAGAAAGCATGACAAAAAACGACGACGGAACTTTTTCGTATTCGGGGGAAATTTCCGGCGCGAATTATTATCAGTACGAAATAAAAAACGCAGGTCAGACGAACCGCGTGGCAGACATTTTTCATACGGTTGCTTCCGCGGATTCCGTGGCGTCACAAATTATTTCCATCGATGACGAAAAATGCATGCCGTCAGACTGGGAAAATTCCTACACGAATCCTGCAAAAATTTCTTCGTACGCGGACGCAGTAATTTACGAAATGCACATCCGCGACTGGTCACGCGCAGTAAATTCGTCAAGCACCGGAAAATTCACGGAAGTTGCATCGGAAAAAATTACGGCGCATTTAAAAGACCTGGGCGTAACTCATGTTCAGATTCTGCCCATGTTCGATTACGCGCAGAAAAATTCCGACGGCGGATACAACTGGGGCTACAATCCGTATCACTACAATGTTCCCGAAGGACGATACGTTTCAGACGGATACGGCGACGGAAGCGATGCAGTAAAAGAAATGCGGCAGATGATAAAATCCTTTCACGATGCAGGAATCGCCGTGATTATGGACGTGGTTTACAATCACACGGACGGAACGGGAAACGATTCGCTTTACGACATGACCGTGCCGAAATATTTTTACAGGCTGAATTCATCGGGCGCGTATTCCGACGGTTCGGGCTGCGGAAATGAAATTGCCACAAATCATGCGCTGGTAAAAAATTACGTCATTGAATCGCTGAAGCACTGGATGAACGACTACCACATAAACGGCTTCCGGTTCGATTTGATGGGCGTGGCGGAAAAATCTACGATGCAGGAAATTTTCGCGGAACTGAAAAAAATCGATTCAAAAGTGATGGTTTACGGCGAACCATGGACGGGCGGAATTTCGGCAGTGACGGACGGATGCACGGGCGCGCTGAGTTCGGGAGTGGGCGCATTCGACGACGATTTCCGGGATGCAATAAAAGGCGCGGAATTCGGCGGATTCAAAAAAGGTCATGTGCAGGGAACTTTTAACGACGACGGAATCATCGCGGGGCTCACGGGAAATTCGGGCAGCAATTCGCGGGGAATTTCGGGCAGACCGGAACTTTCGGTTCATTACGCGGAATGCCACGACAATTTTACGCTCTTCGACAAACTTGCAATTTCTTCGCTGAACAGGACGAATTATTCAGGCGACCTTTTTTCCAGATGCGCGGAAAATCTGGACGAAATAAAAAAGCAGGACGAACTTGCAGCGGCGTACATTTTCCTTTCCCAGGGAACTCCGTTCATCAACGGCGGACAGGAATTTCTGCGCACGAAAAACGGCGACGAAAACAGTTACAAATCCGCGGACAAAATCAATCAGATCGATTTGACCATGAAGGAAAAATTTTCCGACGTGTACAATTTTTACAAAGGACTGATTGCGCTCCGGAAAGCAAATTCAGCGGCGTTCGGCAGAAACACTTCAGCGGCGGCAACAAAAATTTCCGGCGGAATCACGGAATACAGAACCGGCGACTTTTTGATTTACTTCAATGCCACAGGCGAACCATTCACTTTTTCCGCGGATTCTGCGTACACAAAATCCGTTGACGTTTCATCAGGCGCGATTGTGGAAAGCACCACGCTCCCTGAAAAAGTCGGAGCAAAATCTTTCGTAATTTTGAAAAA
>CAZACA010000101.1:0-7219 GCA_964483515.1 uncultured Treponema sp. | reverse complement strand
CCCGTACAGATTTCTGTTTGGTTCTAATTTGAGCGCAAGTTAGAAAGCAAAAAGGGCTTCCTTTCGGGGGAGTCCTTTTTTTATGCGCGGCGAAAATTCAGCACGGAAAGTTTTCGGTTGCGTTTTGTTGAAAAAAAAATCATTGAAAAATAAAAATCAGCGCGGTACATTTCCGGCAACGGAAAATCATTCTGAAATGTTAAAATCATCCGTACACCAGAATTTCCGAGCCTTCAGGCTTCTTTACGATTTCCACCCGTGACGCAATCGCCGCCTTCAGTTCTTCCACGTGGGAAATCAGCCCCACGGTTTTGTCTGCGCCCACACTCTGCAAAACGTTCACCGCCATGTCCAGCGAATTTTTGTCCAGCGAGCCGAATCCTTCGTCAATAAAAAGCGAATCCAGCGCCGCATTTTTCTGATTTATCACTTCGGTCATGCCCAGCGCCAGACTGATGGAAGCCATAAAAGTTTCGCCCCCCGAAAGCGTAGACGAATCCCGGTCGTGATTGTTCTGATAATCGTGCACCAGCAAATCCAGTCCGCGGAATCCGGCTCCTCCAGAATTTTCCGTGCTGATTTTGAATTCGTACCGTTCGCCCGAAATTTTCAGCAGGTATCGGTTCGCCGTCGCCACCACGTCCAGAAAATAAACCGACAGAAACCACGCGTCAAATTTCATTTTCTTCGGATTTGCGCCGTTCAGGTCGTCATTCAATTTTTTCAGCGGTTCCAGTTCACGCGAAATTTTTTCCCACTCGCCGCGGATTTTTCTGTACTGCGCCAGGGAATTTTCAGCCGAAATTTTTTCACGGGAAAAGGTTTCCGCCGAATTCTGATGCGACTGAATTTCCGCCGAAATTTTTTCCAGTTCCGATTTTTTTCCGCCGATGATTTTTTCCACGTCCGCCGAATTTTCAGCGCATTTTTCACGCAGAACTTTTATCGTCGTTTCAAGCGATTTTTTTTCGTCACCGAATTTTTTCACGCGCCCTTCCGCAGAAGAAATTTCGTCGTCGCCCATAACCGCTTCCTGCGCCTCGCCTTCCGAACCGAATTTCGTGGATGCAATTTTTTCCGCCAGTTCCTTTTCCGCCGCTGCAAATTTCCGTGCCGCACTTTCCGCCGATTTTTCTTCTTCACAAAGCACGCTTTTTATTTTTGCCGATTCCGTTTCCGCGCGCGAAAGTTTTTCCTTTTCCTGATTGCACCAGTTTTCGTCACGCAAAATTTCTCCGCGCACAGAAGAAATTTTTTCCGCCGCCGCCGATTCGTCTTTCGTGCAGTCCGGTGAAATCTGGTTTTCCAGCGTGTCGCTCCGTGATTTCAGCGAAGAAACCGTTTCCGTTTTTTCCTGCAATTCCGATTTTAATTTTTCCGCGTCCGCCATAAGCGCGTCCAGTTTTCCTTCCGATTTTTCGCATTCATCCAGCACGCAAAAAAATTTCCCGCTGATTTTTTCCGCCTGCAAAAATTTTTCCTCCGCCTCTTCCGCCGAAAGAATTTTTTTGCCCTGCGAATTTTCCGCGAGCTGCTCCTGCAAATTTTTTTGTTCCGCATCCAGCGACGAAATTTTATTTGAAAGCAGAACCGATTTTTTCTGCGCGTCATCCAGCGATTTTTTTTGCACCAGAATTTTTTCCGCCACGTTCAGTTCGCCGTCCAGTCTGCACGCAGGCGCCGGATGAATTTTCGAGCCGCACACGGGGCACGCTTCACCGTCTTTTAAAAGCGGAACCAGAATCAGCGCGCATTCGTTTTCTTCCTGCAATTTTTTCCGCGCTTCCAGTTCGTCCAGAATTTTTTTTATGCCGTCAATCTGTTTTTCTTCCGCCGAAAATTCCCCGCGGATTTTTTGCAGTTCTTTTTCCGTTCCGCGGATTTTTTCACGAAGCGATTCGCATTTTTTCGATTCTTCCAGATTTTTTTTTGCGTCCGAAAATTCTTTTTCCACTGCACTTTTTTTCATCAGCAGATTTTTTACGATTTCCGCGTGAGAAGAAAAATTTTCGCCGTCAAGAAATTCCGCCGCCGTTTTTTTCATGCATTCAAATTCTTCGCTGATTTTTTTTTGCAGCACCGAAAGTTTTTCCGCCGATTTTTTCCGCTCCGATTCTTCCGCAAGAAATTTTTTTTGCGCCGCCAGAAATTCCGAAAGCGTTTTTTTGTCCGCCTCCAGCCGCGTCAGGCGTTTTTTGTTTTCTTCCGCCGCCAGAAGTTTTTTTTCCACAAGCGGTTTTTCGTCCTGCAATTTTTTCAGTTCCGCGTCGAGTTCTTTTTCACGCGCCAGATTTTTCGCGTATTTTTCTTCGCTGATTTTTTTTTCTTCCGCTGCTTTTTTTTTCGCCACGATAAACGGCAAAACCGAATCCGCCTGACGCGCAAGCAGAATTTTTTCTTCAAGATTTTTTATCTGCGTTTCCTGCGCCGAAAGTTCCCGCAGTTTTTTTTCTGAAATTTCGCGTTCCCCTGCATCCGAAAGTTTTTCTTCCAGCCGCGTTTTTTCGCCAAGAATTTCTTCACGCTTTTTTTCCGCCAGATTCTGCGCCGATTTTTCCGCCGAAATTTTTTCCGCAAGTTCCGCGATTTTTTTTTCTGCTTCAGTTTCGTCGCACTGAAATTCGTTCAAACTTTTTTCGCACGCTGAAAATTCCCTTTGCGCCGCCTGAAATTTTTCCTTCGCCATAGTGCAGATTTTTTCGTAGTGCTGAATGGGGAAAATTTTTTTTAAGATTTCGGATTTTTCGTTGGACGATGCCTTTAAAAATTTCGCGAAATCGCCCTGAGGCAAAACCACCACCTGCCTGAACTGCGCGAAATTCAGCCCCAGCAATTTTTCCAGAAAAGAATCCGTTTCGCTTTTTGTATATCCGACGGGAACGAATTTTTTTTCCGCGCCGAATTCTTCCAGCAGAACTTCCGTGGGTTTTTCTGAAATTTCGCCGCCGCGTTTTTTGTACGGATAAGGCATGGTTCTTTTTACGCGATATTTTTTTCCGCGGATTTCAAACGTAAATTCCACGAACGACTCTTCGCCCAGTGGAGCAAATTTTGAAACGAAATCTTTTGCGTTCCGTTCGCCCAGAAGTTTTCCGTAGAGCGCGTACGCCATTCCGTCGAAAACCGAAGTTTTTCCCGCGCCGGTGTCACCGCACAAAAGGAACATTTCGTCAAGTTTCTGAAAATCGATTTCAGCGTCTTTAAACGGTCCGAAAAATTTCATTTTTATTTCAAGCGGTTTCATTTTCGTCCGCCTCCGATTCCGCCGAAAGTTTTTCAAAAAGTTTTTTTTCGCGCACAAAAATTTCCGACTGCAATTCGCTGCTTTTTTCGCCGTAAAGTTCCGCCGCAAATTTTTCAAAAACCGCACCAAAATCGCCTGACGAAATTTCTTCTATTGATTTCCGCCGGTTTTCGATGGTTTCGTTTTCCGCCGCGCCGCCTGCCCTTTTTGCACGGAACGAAAGCAGATTGGGAAATTTTTTCCGCAGAATTTCCATGGGATTTTCGTGCTCCAGATTGTCGTTACAGACAATTTCCAGATAATCGTCCTGCTCAGGAAATTCTTCGTTCAAAAAATACGCAAACGTGTTTTCCTTCCGCGAAATTTTGTGAAGCAGTTTTACGGGAATTTCCTGCACTGAAGTTTTGCCTTTCTGCACGGAAACTTTCAGAAGGAATTTTTCGTTGGACTCGCCGAAATTATACGGAACCGGTGAACCTGAATACGCGATTTTTCCGCCGCCGAAAATTTGTTTTTTGTGAATGTGACCTAACGCCGCGTAATCGAAATCTGCAAAAAGCGAAGAATCCACCTGTTCCGCAGTGCCCACGAAATTCGTTTCGGAACCGGAAAATTCCGCCGCTGAAGCAAAAACGTGCGCCATTGCCACCGAAGGAATTCCGCTGAAATTTTCCGCATGATTTTTTTTGATTCGCGCGCAGACTTCATGCAGAAGTTCGTTCTGATGACGCAGAATTTTTTCGCCGCAGGAAATTCCGCCGGGAAGCAGAAACGGAATCTGGTACACCGCAACTTTTTCGCCGCCTTTTTCAAGCAGAACCGGTTCGCTGCATTTTTCCGCAGAAGTCGCAATGTGAATGTTTTGAAACGCCAGAAGTTCCGCCGCAAAAGAAAGCCTGGTCGCACCGTCGTGATTGCCCGAAATGAAAAAAAAGTGCATTTCAGGAAAATACGATTTCGCGTCAAAAAGAAACCGGCTGAAAATTCCCACGGCTTCAGGAGACGGCACGGATTTGTCGTAAATGTCGCCTGCAACAATCAGCGCATCGTAGGGTTCGCCCGCGGCAGCCTGCATTTTCATGTGCTGAAGTAAATTGTCCAGAAAAAATTTCTGGTCGTCCAAAAGTGATTTTTCAAAAAGAAATTTTCCCAAGTGCCAGTCGCTGGTGTGTAAAAAAAGCATTTCTTCGTCCTGCAAAAAAAAATTGAATGGCTCATTATAACACGATTATTTTTCAGTGCGCGAAAAAAAATTCAATTTATAAAACGAATTTCAGCGTCAAAAATCATGCAAAAACTTGACTACAAACCGAAGCGGACTATAATAATACTTAAAATTCTTTAGCGAGACTTAAGATGACAAAAGACAAATGGCTGGAAAAAATCCTTCACTCCTACGAGGCGTACTACGATATTTTCAAGGACGAAGCCGAACCTTTTTGTGCAAGGGCGGAATTTCATGCGCACAACGAGCAGTATTTTTTTACGAAAAGCGCTGAAATTTCCGGTTCAGACAGTCACGAATTCGTTTACTTTGCTTTTGCTGAAAATCTTGACACAAAAAAACTTTCGGAACTCGACGGAGCGGCATGGACTGACGGATTGAAAAAAACGATTCCAAATTACGGACACAGAAATTCCGACGTTACGCTGGTAATCATTGCGGATTCCATCGAAAAAAAAGTTTTTAAAGCGGCGAAGAAAATCAAACACTACAAGTCGTACAAATTTTCACTTTGCGGCTGGAACGATTACAGTTTGATTGCATTCAGCGTTTCCTCCGGAGAATTTGCGTTTAATTCCCGCGGAAAAAAATTGCAGAAATATTTTTCCAAAGAAATTCAGCAGGTTTTGTAAAAATCAGTTTTATAAAATCGCTTTTTTACGGATGCAAAAGAAACTTCTTCCTGAAAGAAAACTGTTTCTTTAAATCGATATTCATTTTTTGGGAGGTAAGAAATGACTGCGCTTTTAATAATTCTTGCAGCTGTCGTTCTACTTTTTTTAGGTTATGTTTTTTATGGTTCATGGCTCGCGAAACAATGGGGAATCGACCCCACGCGAAAAACTCCTGCTGACGAAAAACGCGACGGAGTGGATTACGTTTCTGCAAAGCCCGCGGTTTTAATGGGTCACCATTATTCGTCCATTGCCGGTGCAGGTCCGATTAACGGTCCGATTCAGGCTGCGGTTTTCGGATGGGTGCCCGTTTTCCTCTGGTGCGTCATCGGCGGAATTTTCTTCGGCGGCGTTCAGGATTTCGGTTCGCTCTTTGCTTCCATCAGGCATGACGGAAAAAGCGTCGGCGAAATCATCAGGGATTCCATGGGACAAAAAGCGAAAAAACTGTTCATCGTGTTTGCCCTTCTGGTTCTGCTGCTGGTTATTGCGTCGTTCGTAAATGTCGTGGCGGGAACTTTCTTTACGGCTGCAAAAAGCGGTGCATTCGGTTTTGTAACGAATCCTACGAACAATCAGACTACGGCAATGATTTCGGTGCTGTTCATCGTTCTGGCGATTATTTACGGAATTTTGACGAACCGGTGCGGAATTAAAACTCTGCCTGCTACAATCATCGGAATAATCGGAATTATACTGATTACGGCTTTCGGTCTGAACGTGGGATTCGCCATGAGCCGGAATGCGTGGATTGTTTTCGTGGGCATTTATATTGCAGTGGCGTCGCTTGTTCCGGTGTGGATTATGCTTCAGCCCCGCGATTATCTTTCAAGTTTCCTTCTGTATGCCATGATGATTGTGGCGCTTGCAGGAATCGTGCTGAATGCTTTCCGCGGAAATTCCGGCGTGGAATTTTCCATTGCTCCGTTCTACGGATGGCACGTAAAACTCGGCTATCTTTTCCCTACGCTTTTCATTACGGTAGCGTGCGGTGCGTGTTCGGGATTCCATTCGCTGATTGCCACGGGAACGACTTCAAAGCAGCTCGATAACGAACGAAACGCAAAACCAATCGGATACGGTTCCATGCTGATTGAATCGGCTCTGGGAATCATTGCGCTGATTTCGGTGGGCGTCGTGTGGAATAAATGGAAAAACGGCGGATACGGTTCTCCTTCGGCTGCGTTCGGTGCAGGAATTGCAACGCTTTTCGGCGCGGAAGGAACCGGAATTTACAACACCATCAGTGCACTTCTGACGCTGGCAGTTTCGGTTTTCGCGCTCACATCGCTGGACACGGGAACACGATTAAGCCGATTTATGTTCAGCGAACTTTTCCTGAAGGACGGCGAAAAATCGTGGAAAGAAGCGACTGGCGCACGTAAAGTTCTGGCGAATCCGCTTTTCGGCACGATTCTGATGGTCGTAGTGGGCAGCACTCTGGGCGGATTGCAGTTGAGTCAGATTTGGGGACTTTTCGGCGCGGCAAACCAGCTTCTGGCAGGAATTGCGCTGATGGCTGTGGCGGCTTGGCTCGGTCAGGCAGGAAAAAACAACAAAATGTTCATTTTCCCCATGATTTTCATGCTTACTGCAACATTGACCAGCCTGATTCTGACCGTAATTGCAAAAATTTCTGCAATGGCAAAAGGAGTTAAGGGCGCGTTCGTGTGGGGCAACTGGTTCCAGCTGATTTTTGCGGCGGCAATGGCAGTTCTCGCAATAATTCTGGTAATCGAAGGAATTCAGACGTTTCAGAAGCAGCGTCAGAAAAAATAAAATCGGTTTTCATAAAACTCTCCATACAGTGAAAAAAGTTTAATTTAAAAAACACGGCTCGATGCAACCCACCGGGCCGATTTTTTTTGCGCGGTGAAAACTTCAACGATTTTTGCTTAAGCGGAAATTTGTCCTGCGGAATTTCTGCCGTACAAGGCGACAGTGATGCGGAATTTTTTTTGCTTGACCGATTTTTTTTAGCGAAGTTTTTGCGTGGACAGGGCATAGAAGTGCGGAAGTTCGGCAAAAGGAAGCGCGAATTTTTTTAGCGAAATGATTGCGTGGACAGGGCGCAGA
>CAZACA010000100.1:0-7257 GCA_964483515.1 uncultured Treponema sp. | reverse complement strand
CGGCAGTTTTTTAAAAGTTCCGCGTATTTCAGCATGGAATCGTCGTAGATTTCGTTACGGTCGTTGAATTTAAATTCTTCGTCGGAACGCTTTAAATTGCACGTTGCTCTTCCTCTTGAGCGTTTTATTTCAAAATCTTCGCGTGACTTCGACCAATAATGATTTAAGTGCATTTTTGTAACGTCTACAGTTTTTGTACAGGCGTCTTCAACCGGAATTCCGCTGCAGGTTACTGCGCAGAAATTCTTGAAATAATCGGCTGCGTGGGGATTTCGTACAAAAACAAATGTTTTCCGCGGATTTACGATGCTTTTTATGTGCAGGTTGATTTTCCACTGGGTTTCCGCGCGATGAAGATAATTTTCCAGAACTCCGCCCTGAGGCTTTTTTACGTGACCTGACGAACCGAAAAGCTGCCAGTTTACGCCGATTCCGCCCGCTTCAGGATGCTGCGCGAAAATTTCAGCGATGGTTTTTTTGGGATTTCCGCCGTTATCGTACAGAAATTCGTCCGCATCAAAAAATGCAATGTACCGTACTTTTTTATAGTATTTGTTAAGCGCATCGTTGTATGCGTCCAGTTGGCGGCACCCCCCCCCCCATGGCTCGATAATCAACGAATCCGCTCCTGATGAATTCGTCCAGAACGGATTTTAAATTGTCCGTGCTGTTGTTGTCGTACAGAATTATTTTGTCCGCGCCCAGAAGTTTGTAGTAGCGAATCCATTCCGCGATGTAGGGTGCTTCGTTTTTTACGATTGCTGCCACCGCAAATTCGCAGGGAAGTTTTTCTTCGCTGATGAGCGCCGAATTTATTTTTATCCAGAAATAATGCCAGACTGAAACCGGAAAAAGAATCGCTTTAAAAATCAGCCGTGCATAATAATTCCGCGAAATTCTTCCGAAATGAATTGCCGGCGGAAATCGCTCTGAAAATTTTCCCAGAAAGCGCAGAATTCGGCCGAAAAATTTTTTGATTTTTTTAAAAACCGATGCCATTTATTTTTTCCTCCAGAAAAAAAATTACTTTGTTTCGCCGCGCAAAATGCTGCGTATAAAAATTCCGTCTTCGCTTAAATCTTCGTCGCGCCAGTTTCCCCTGCCGAATCTGTCTGCGTTGTATTTTAAAACGCCTGAATCTTCGCCCTTGTTGTTTACCGACCAGTTCGCCCAGGAAATGTTGTTCCGTTCCAGAAATTTCAGCCATGCAATCGTTTCTTTCTGAAAAATTCCGCCGTCGCCGGTTTCTTTCGTTGCGCCCCATTCCGTGACGAAAATTGCCGCGCCGTTTTTTTGTGCCGTGCGGATTTTTTTCTGCAATTCCTTTCCGTGGCTTCCCGCGTAAAAATGCAGCGAATACATTACGTTTTTTTCGTTCAGCGGATTTTCTGATGCAACGTCTACATCACGGCTCCAGTTCGGCGTTCCCACGATGATTATGTTTTTTTCGTCGAATTTCCTGATTTGCGCGATGATTTCTTCGGCGTACGGTCTGATTGCTTCGTTCCAGGTGGCGTCTTCTCCGTTCGGTTCGTTGCAGATTTCGTAAATGATGTTGGGCAGATTTCCGTAGCGTTCTGCAATATCCGCGAAAAATTCCTTTGCCTGCTCTTTGTGCACGAGCGGATTTCCCGTTCCCAGAATGTGCCAGTCCACGATTACGTACATTCCCAGATTTCTGCACGCTTCAATGGAATCAATGACTTTATTTTTTACGGACGGAGAATTTATGTAGCCGCCTTCAGTTACGTACATTGCCGCACGCCAGATTTGACAGTTCCAGTCGTCGCGTAAAAAGCGGATTACGTCTTCATTGGCGAATTTTCCGTGCCATTGCAATCCGTGGGAACTCATTCCGCGCAGTTGAACCGGATTTCCGCTGTGGTCGCAGAGATTCGTGCCGCAAACCTGAAGCTGTCCGTAGCGTTCCACCACCGTTTTTCCGTTTTCCACCGATTTGCGTGAATCCGCCGATTTTTTTGCTGAACAGGACGCGAACACAATAAAAATTGCCGCCGCCGCCAGAAGAAATTTGAAATTTTTCATAAAAACCTCGCTGAAAAGCATTGTTGCGGGATTTTACCACAAGCAGGGGCGAAATTCCATTCGTGCGCAGAAACCGGTCAAAAAAAATATAATGAAAGTACGATTCGTTTTTGCGGAAATTCGGTTTTTTTATGATTTTTTTCGTTTTTGTACCCGTAATCAGCCGTTTCTGTCCGATTCCATAAGCACAAAAAAAAATCTGTCCCCGCTAATCCGCCGGAAAGTCCGTCGTCCGTGAATTTTCAGTTCAGTTCTGCAAAATTCGTTTTGTTGACGAAATACACTACGGATAGTATACTCAGCCACTGTAAACGCTATATGTGGACAGAAAAATTACAAAACACACAGGAAATCGCAGGAGAAGAGGGGAAAAAATCATGAAAATCATCAAGAGAAGCGGCGCTGAAGTGGAATACAACCGTGAAAAAATCGCTACGGCAATAAAAAAGGCAAACGCGCAGGTTCTGGAGCAGAAACGCCTCTCCGAAAAGCAGATTGAATCGATTGTGGATGACATTGAAATCGAATGCCATAATTCGGGACACGCGCTGAACGTAGAAGACATTCAGGATCTGGTAGAAAACGGAATCATGCAGAACGGCGCATACGACGTGGCAAAACTTTACATTACGTACAGATTCCGTCATCAGCTCATGCGGAAGGAAAACACTACCGACCAGCAGATTATGAGTCTTCTGGAAGAAAATAACGAAGAAGTCAAGCAGGAAAATTCCAACAAAAATCCTACGGTGGTTTCGGTTCAGCGGGATTACATGGCAGGCGAAGTAAGCAAGGACATTACGCGGCGGTTTCTGCTTGATCCGGATATTGCAGCGGCTCACGACGAAGGAATAATTCATTTTCATGACGCGGATTATTTTGCGCAGCATATGCACAACTGCGACCTGGTGAATCTGGAAGATATGCTTCAGAACGGAACAGTCATCAGCGGAACGAAAATCGACCGGCCCCATTCGTTTTCTACGGCGTGTAACATTGCGACGCAGATTATTGCTCAGGTTGCAAGCTGTCAGTACGGCGGACAAAGCATAACGCTTGCTCATCTTGCACCGTTCGTTGACGTAAGCCGCAAAAAAATCACCGAAGAAACAAAAGAAATGATAAAGACGACGGGAATTCAGGTTTCCGCGGAACAGTTCAATTACATGGTGGAAGAGCGCGTCAAGGAAGAAATCAAACGCGGAGTTCAGACGATTCAGTATCAGGTGATTACGCTGATGACTACCAACGGACAGGCACCGTTTGTAACCGTTTTCATGTATTTGAACGAAGCGCGGAACGAACACGAAAAACGCGACCTTGCACTCATCATCGAAGAAGTTTTAAAGCAGCGCTATCAGGGCGTAAAAAACGAAAAAGGTGCGTGGATTACTCCGGCGTTTCCAAAACTGATTTACGTGCTTGAAGAAGACAACGTAGACCAGGGTTCGCAGTATTATTATCTTTCGGAACTGGCGGCAAAATGTACTGCGCGCAGAATGGTTCCGGATTACATCAGCGAAAAAAAGATGCTCGAAATAAAAATCGACGCAAACGGAAACGGAAACTGTTATCCGTGCATGGGCTGCCGTTCTTTTCTTACGCCATATCTGGACATAACCGGCAAACCGAAATACTACGGACGGTTTAATCAGGGAGTGGTTACGCTGAATCTGGTGGACGCGGCTTGTTCATCAGGCGGCGACATGGAAAAATTCTGGCAGATTTTGCAGGACAGGCTGGAACTTTGTCACAGGGCGCTTGTAATCAGGCACAACCGGCTTCTGGGCACAAAATCTGACGTAGCACCGATTCTCTGGCAGAACGGAGCGCTGGCACGGCTGAAAAAAGGCGAAGTCATCGACAAACTTCTGTACAACGGATATTCCACGATTTCACTGGGATACGCGGGACTTTGCGAATGCGTTCGTTTTATGACCGGAAAATCCCACACGAATCCCGACGCGAAACCATTTGCCATCAACGTAATGAATGCGCTGAATTCGGCGTGCAAAAAATGGCGTGAAGCGGAAAAAATCGATTATTCAGTTTACGGAACTCCCCTGGAAAGCACCACGTACAAATTCGCCAAATGCCTGAAAAAACGATTCGGCATAATCGAAGGCGTAACGGACAAAAATTACATTACGAACAGTTATCACGTAAATGTCACGGAAAAAATCGATGCGTTTACAAAACTTTCGTTCGAGTCGCAGTTTCAGGAACTTTCGCCGGGCGGAGCGGTCAGTTACGTGGAAGTGCCGAACATGGAAAACAACATTCCTGCCGTAATGACGCTTTTAAAGCACATTTACAACAACATAATGTACGCGGAACTGAACACGAAAAGCGATTTCTGTCAGAAATGCGGATACACGGGCGAAATTCAGATTGTTTCTGACAATGACGGAAAATACGTCTGGGAATGCCCGAATTGCAGCAATCGTGACCAGACGACCATGAACGTGGCGCGAAGAACCTGCGGATACATCGGAACGCAGTACTGGAATCAGGGACGGACGCAGGAAATCAAGGAACGCGTTCTGCATTTGTAGCATTCCGATGAATTATGGCGAAATAAAAAAAATCGACATTGCAAACGGAGAAGGCGTGCGTGTTTCGCTTTTTGTTTCGGGCTGCCGGATTCATTGCGAAGGCTGCTTCAACAGATGCACGTGGAATTTTTCCTACGGAAGCCGTTTCACTTCAGCGACTGAACGGGAAATTTTCGATGCGCTTTCTCCGGATTTTATCAGCGGACTGACGATTCTGGGCGGCGAACCATTTGAAGAAGAAAATCAGGCTGAACTCGCTCCGTTTCTTTCCCGCGTAAAACAGAAATTTCCGCAGAAAACAATCTGGTGCTACACGGGCTACGTTTACGATACGGACATCCTTCCGGCGGATGGAAAAAAGCACACGGATTTCACCGACGAATTTTTAAGGAACGTGGACGTTCTGGTTGACGGCAGATTCATTCAGGAAGAAAAGGACATTACGCTTCAGTTCCGCGGCTCCAGAAATCAGCGGATTTTAAAACTTCATTAGGCACAGAAATTTTCCGCGGAAAAAATTCTTGTACAGTGCAGAAAATAATTTTACGATTTGCGCGGAAAAAAATTCCGTAAAAAATATATTGACTTTTTTGAAATGCGGTGGTAGAACTTCGTCAATCGATGGACAAAGGGGTCACAGATTGCAGATGCAGTTTGTGGCTTTTTTTTGTTTAAACGAAATGAAAGCGACAATGGCGTCGGCGAAAAAGGAAATTTCTTTTTTTTTGCTGGTGCTTTTGCCGCTTTTTTTTTGGTTCCTTCGGGAAATTTTTTTGCTTGCCTTTTGGCGAAGGGGTTCTTATGGAAGAAGTTTCTGGATTGGTTTTCGGCGTGTGGTTTTTAATCGGCGCCGCTTTGGTTTTCTGGATGCAGGCCGGATTTGCGATGGTGGAAACGGGATTTACCCGCGCGAAAAATACCGGCAACATCATCATGAAAAACTTGATGGATTTTTGCATCGGAACGGTAATGTTCATTCTGATTGGATTCGGACTGCTTCTGGGCGAAGATTTGCTCGGATTCATCGGCAAACCCGGATTCGACATTTTTACTGCATACGAAAATTTTGACTTTTCAAATTTCGTTTTCAACCTGGTTTTCTGCGCAACGACGGCGACAATCGTTTCAGGTGCCATGGCTGAACGAACCAAATTCCTTTCGTACTGCATTTATTCCGCGGTAATCAGTGCATTGATTTATCCGATTGAAGCGCACTGGATTTGGGGCGGCGGATGGCTTTCTCAGCTGGGATTCCACGATTTTGCCGGTTCCTGCGCGATTCACATGGTGGGCGGAATTTCTGCGCTGGTCGGTGCAAAACTGCTCGGTCCGCGAATCGGAAAATTCACCACGGAAAACGGTAAGATTACAAAAGTTCATGCGTTCCCCGGACACAACCTTCCCATCGGTGCACTGGGCGTTTTCATTCTGTGGCTGGGCTGGTACGGATTTAACGGCGCGGCTGCAACAAGCATCGAACAGCTCGGTTCGATTTTTTTGACCACTACAGTTTCTCCGGCGGTGGCAACGGTTGTCTGCATGATTTTCACGTGGGTTAAATACGGAAAGCCTGATGTAACCATGTGCCTGAACGCATCCCTTGCCGGTCTGGTGGCGATTACTGCTCCCTGCGACGTAACTGACTGCTTCGGTGCAATCGTCATCGGATGTGTGGCGGGACTGCTGGTAGTTTTCGGCGTGTGGTTTCTGGATTACGTCCTGCACGTGGATGATCCGGTGGGTGCGGTGGCAGTTCACTGTCTGAACGGAATCTGGGGAACGATTGCAGTGGGACTTTTCGCGACTCCTTCGGCTCCGGGATATTCCATTGCAAACGCTTCGGGACAGGAACTTAAAGGACTTTTCTACGGCGGCGGATTTGAACTTCTGGGATTGCAGCTTCTGGGATTCGTTTCGGTGGCGTTGTGGACTGTTGTAACGATTACGATTACATTCCTCATCATAAAGAAACTTGTGGGACTTCGTGTAACTGCCAAGGAAGAAATCATCGGACTGGACAAACTGGAACACGGAATCGATTCGGGTTACGCGGGATTCGGGCTGTCGTATTCGGCGGAAGAAGTTGCAGAAGCGACGGAAGCAGGATTCAGCCTGAACGGTGCAAAAGATACGGTTCAGGTTCTGGTTGCGCCTGAAACCATTCCTTCCAAGACCAAAAAGGAAATTTACAAAGTCGTAATAATCGCGCGGCAGAACAAATTTGCATCGCTTAAAAACGCCATGAACCAGATCGGGGTAACTGGAATGACGGTGAGCAACGTAATGGGCTGCGGAATGCAGAAAGGTGCAAGCGAATATTACCGCGGAGTTCCGGTGGAAATAAATCTTCTGCCGAAAATCAAGGTGGAAATTGTAGTTTCAAAAATTCCTGTGGAAACGGTGGTGCATGAAGCGAAAAAGGCCCTGTACACGGGACACATCGGCGACGGAAAAATTTTCGTTTACCCTGTGGAAGACGTTGTAAAGGTGCGAACGGGCGAATCGGGCTACGACGCATTGCAGGACGAAGAATAAAAACTGACGGCGGGCGGATTTCGTCCGCTGTTTTTTAAATCGGCATTTGCGGATTTTCCGTAAATCATATAAGTCGACCGTTCGTTGTAAGTAACCCCGCAGCGGATGGTCGCGTTTTTTT
>CAZACA010000099.1:0-7345 GCA_964483515.1 uncultured Treponema sp. | reverse complement strand
ACTGTTGACTGTTGACTGTTGACTGTTGACTGTTGACTGTTGACTGTTGACTGTTGACTGTTCATTTTGGTGATGATTTTTCCTTGTCAAGTGGAATTTGAATTTCTGCGGAAGTATACGGCAAAAAATCTGCTTTGGAAAGGGAAAAACGGCGCGGAATCCTTACATTGATTTTTTTTCGTCCGCTTTATATACTCCGACTGTAATTTTTCTTGCAATTTAAATTTTAAGGTGTCTTCCAATGGAAAAAAATATCGAAATTTCTTCAATATCAGATTTACCTTCGCCTGTCCGCATGGGAATCGACGTGGGTTCTACCACCGTAAAGGTCGTGGCGTTGGGCGAAAACGATGAACTTTTGTACGGCGACTACGAACGGCATCGTGCAGACATCCGTAACACGATTATTTCCGTGGTGAACAAGGCGTTCGATAAACTTGCGTCGATTTTTCCGCAGAAAGAAAATCAGACCGTTTCAGTAAAAGTAACGGGTTCAGGCGGACTTTCGGTTTCTCACTGGCTGAACATTCCGTTCATTCAGGAAGTTGTGGCGGCGACTACTGCCGTACGAAAAATCATTCCGCAGACTGACGTGGTAATCGAACTGGGCGGCGAAGATGCAAAAATTACGTATTTCCGCGGCGGAGTGGAACAGCGCATGAACGGAACCTGTGCAGGCGGAACCGGTGCGTTCATTGACCAGATGGCGGCCCTTCTGGAAACCGATGCATCCGGCTTGAACGAACTTGCCCGTGGAGCGACGACGATTTATCCCATTGCGGCACGATGCGGAGTTTTTGCCAAAACCGACGTTCAGCCCCTCATAAACGAAGGCGCGCGGAAGGAAGACATTGCAGCATCGATTTTTCAGGCGGTAGTAAGCCAGACGATTTCAGGCCTTGCGTGCGGAAAACCAATCCGCGGAAACGTTGCATTTCTGGGCGGACCGCTTCATTTTCTGGATCAGCTCAGGGAACGGTTTGCCGTTACGCTGAAACTTTCCGCTGAACAGACGATTGTTCCTGAAAACAGCCAGCTTTTCGTTGCGTGCGGTGCGGCTTATTCGGCGGAAAGAAAAAATCGCTGCGTAAATCCGTCGAATAAAAGCGAAAAATTTCCCACCATAAAGGAATTCCGCGAAAGCCTGAAAAATCTTGTGGGCGCGGAAATGCAGGAAGTTCAGCGGCTTGAACCTCTTTTTTCGAGTCAGGCGGAACTGGACGAATTCAATAAGCGGCATTCCACGGAAAAAGCATCGGTGGGCGACCTGGACAGCGCGGAAGGACCGCTTTTTCTGGGGCTGGATGCGGGCTCTACCACCACAAAAGCGGTTTTGACGGACACTCAGGGCAGAATTCTGTGGCGGTTCTACGACGTAAACGCAGGAAATCCAGTCGACCTGGCGGTGAAAGTTTTAAAAAGCCTTTATAAAATTCTTCCCGAAAAATGCTACATTGCGCGGGCGGTTTCTACCGGCTACGGTGAAGCGCTTTTTCAGGCGGCGCTGGGCGTGGATGCAGGCGAAGTCGAAACCATAACCCATTATCGTGCTGCGGATTTTTTTGTTCCGGGCGTAGAATTTCTGCTGGACATCGGCGGACAGGACATGAAATGTTTGCGCATGAAGGACGGTGCCATCGTTTCCATTCAGCTGAACGAAGCGTGTTCGGCGGGATGCGGTTCGTTTCTGGACAATTTTGCGCGGACGATGGGCATGAGCGTTCAGGAATTTTCAAAAATCGCACTGATGGCAAAAAAACCCGTGGATCTGGGAACACGGTGCACGGTTTTCATGAACAGCCGGGTAAAGCAGGCGCAAAAGGAAGGCGCAGAAGTTTCAGATATTTCCGCGGGACTTTCATATTCGGTCATAAAAAATGCGCTTTTTAAAGTCATAAAATTGCGGAAGGCAAGCGACATCGGCAAAAAAGTCGTGGTGCAGGGCGGAACTTTTTTCAACGATGCAGTCCTTCGTGCCTTTGAAAAAATTGCAGGCGTAAACGTTTACCGGCCGGACGTGGCAGGACTTATGGGCGCATACGGTTCAGCGCTGATTGCCATGGATCAGTGGGAAGATTTGCGGCGACCCAAACCCGACGACCCCGACCAGACGCCGAAATTCGTAAAAAGCAGAATCGCTACGGCGGAACAGCTGGAATCTTTCGACGTGGAACTGGAATTAAAGCGCTGCGGAAAATGTTCAAACAACTGCCTTCTGACCATAAACACTTTTACGACGGGCGCAGACGAAAATAAGGAAATCCGCAGGTTCGTTACGGGAAACAGGTGCGAAAAAGGCGCAGAACTGGACGAAGAAATTTCTTCCGGCGAAAAAAAATCCGCGGAAAAAATTGCAGGAAATTCAGCGTCTTCAGAAAATCCGGCGAATTCAGCGAATTCAGATGATCTTCCGCTGCCGAATCTTTTTCAGTGGAAATACAGACGGCTTTTTGCGCATTACACTCCGCTCCGGGCAGAAGAAGCTCCCATGGGCGAAGTGGGAATTCCGCGGGTTCTGAATATGTACGAAAATTATCCGCTGTGGTTTACGTTTTTTACGAAACTCGGATTCCGCGTGAAACTTTCTCCGCGTTCAAGTCGTGCAATTTACGAAAAAGGTCTGGAAACGATTCCGTCGGAAAGCGTCTGCTATCCGGGAAAAATTTCTCACGGACACATCGAAAGCCTTTTGAAGCAGGGCGTAAAATTTATTTTTTATCCGTGCGTGCCTTACGAAGTTCAGGAAGACCCCGGCGCGGGAAATCATTACAACTGTCCGATTGTTACGAGTTATTCTGAAGTTCTGCGGAACAACGTTGACCAGATTCGCGGAGACGATACGCTTCTGTTCATGAATCCGTTTTTGCCCATTTACGACAAGGAACGGCTGAAGGAACGGCTTTTTGAAGAACTTGCGCCTCATTTCAGAAAAATTACGCGGGAAAAAATCGATTCAGCGGTGGAAGCGGCGTGGGACGAACAGGAAAATTTCAAATCCGAAGTGGAAAACATGGGCGAAGAAGCGCTGGAAGAAACAATCCGGCGCGGTGCAAACGGAATCGTGCTGGCGGGTCGGCCCTATCATCTTGATCCGGAAATAAATCACGGAATTCCTGAAATGATTTCGGGGCTGGGAATGGCGGTTTTCACGGAAGATTCGGTGGCGCATCTGGGTGCAGTGGAGCGACCGCTGCGTATAATCGACCAGTGGACGTATCACAACAGGCTTTATCGTGCGGCTTCGTTCGTAAGCGGAATGGCAAATCTTGAACTGGTTCAGCTGACGTCGTTCGGCTGCGGACTTGATGCAGTTACTTCCGACCAGGTTGACGAAATCATGAAGGCAAAAAACCGGATGTACACGCTCATAAAAATCGATGAAGGCTCAAATCTGGGCGCAGTGAGAATCCGAATCCGTTCGCTGATTGCCGCAGTAAAGGCACACGAGCGAAAAAGAATCCGCATTCCGGAAAAATCTTCCGCGTACCACAGACAAATTTTCACGAAAGAAATGAAAATTCATCACACGATAATCGGTCCGCAGATGAGCCCCATTCACTTCAGGCTGCTGCAGCAGGCAATGCGCTATTCAGGCTACAATTTTGTGGTTCTGGATGCAGTCGACCCGGTTGCCGTGGAAACAGGACTTAAATACGTTAATAACGACGCGTGTTATCCGTCGATTCTGGTGGCGGGGCAGATGATTGCGGCGCTTCAGAGCGGAAAATACGATTTGAACAACACGAGCCTTGTAATTACGCAGACGGGCGGAGGATGCCGTGCAACGAATTACATCGGATTTATCCGTCGTGCGCTGAACGATGCAGGAATGTCCCAGATTCCGGTAATTTCCATGAGTACCCAGGGCTTTGAAAAAAATCCGGGCTGGAAATATACGCCTGGAATGCTTATCCGCCTGATTCGTTCGATTATGCTGGGCGACCTTCTGATGCGTGTGCTTTACCGTACGCGTCCATACGAAAAAGTTGCCGGCAGTGCCAATGCGCTTTACGAAAAATGGAATGCAAAATGCGAAATCGGATTAAAATCCCTTTCAAATTCCACGTACAGAAAACTCATCCGCGGAATCGTGCACGATTTTGACACTTTGCCCCTTGTTCCCGTAAAGAAACCGCGTGTAGGCGTCGTGGGCGAAATCCTGGTGAAATTTCATCCTACTGCGAACAACGACATCGTAAACGTCATTGAGCGCGAAGGTGCGGAATGCGTCATGCCTGATCTGGCGGATTTTCTGTTTTACACGTTCAGCACGGGAATTTTCCGTCACGAACAGCTTGCGTTCCCCAAAAAAACCGAACGGACTGCGCGTTTAATGGTCTGGGCGCTGGAACTTTTCCGCGGATACATGAAAAAGCAGCTTAAAAAAAGCCACAGGTTCGAGCCGCCGTCGCACATTTACGAAATGATGAAAGGCGTTGACGACATCGTTCAGCTCGGAAACATTACCGGCGAAGGATGGTTTCTGACCGCTGAAATGGTGGAACTCATAAATTCAGGTTGTCCGAGCATTGCCTGCGTTCAGCCCTTTGCGTGCCTGCCGAATCACGTAACGGGAAAAGGCATGATAAAGGAACTCAGGCGCCGCTATCCTGAATCAAACATTTCGGCAGTGGACTACGACCCTGGTTCCAGCGAAGTAAATCAGCTGAACCGGCTGAAACTTCTGCTGAGCAACGCACCGGTGGGACGCCATCCCGACGAAGAAAACGACGGAATGATTCATCAGCCCGACAAAAGCGTAGTAAAGCCTGAAATTCGTCTTGCGGAAGGCGCGAATGTTTTCGTTGACCCGGAGCCGGTGGAAATGAAAGACGTTCCTGCCGCACAATAATTTTGCGAGGAGTTCATTTTGAAGAAGAAAATTGTCAGCATTCTGGTGCTTTTTACGGTGATTTCGCTTTGTTTCGCGGATTTAAATTACGAGGACGTTCCTGAATCCGACGAAATCAGGCAGAAAATCGCGGAATCATGGCTTTTTGCGCCGTTTTATTCAGTGCGCGAAAAAAACGAAGAATTCATCGAAAACAGAATCGGTACGATTTTTCAAATCCGCATGGAAGAAAGCGACGACGAATTTTCCATCGTAGTGGCTCCGCGTTCGGAACTGGACATCGACATGATGAACGGCGAAACCCATAATCTTGTTCGTGCAGCAGTTTATCCGCGGGGAGGCTGGGGAAGCTGGGTTCTGGTTCGGGACAAAAAAAACGGAAAGGCAAAACGCGCTGAATTTCATTTCAATCACGATGCGGACGTTTATCTTGTGCTTCGTCCCGACGGAAACAAAACTTACGCGGACATTCTGGTTTACGGCTCGTATCTGGCGCAGGGAGTTCCCCTCGGCGTTTCCTTTGAGCGGCTCCACGGATATTCGTTCAGGCAGATTATCGACCTGACGAAAAAAACGCTTCCATGGCAGAAAGTCAACGTAACCACAGGACTTTATCGCGACAGTGTTTTAATGGCGGCAACAATCCGCAGCGATTTAAAATCGATTATTTTTACTGAAGACGCTTGCTACGACGAATTCGGCAGGCTGAAGTCCATTACCACCGGCAAAGATTTTTCCATGCACGATGCCTACGGAAACGAATTTGCTCCCGACGACAGCCAGAACCTTCTTCTGTCAGGCGCAGGATTTTTAAAATGGATTGTCGACGGAATCGTGGAACCCATGACCGGATTCGGCACGAAAATTTCAGACCTTACGTCGCCCACGGTGGAATTCAATTCGGTGGGAAAAGTCGGCGTGCTTTCGCAGGAATGGAATTTTACGTTTACCCTGGACTGGTGCAGGAATCTTTCGTCAAAAGTTTATTCGGTAAATTCCAGACGGAATGCAGACTACAAAACCGCTTCACTTGACGTAACGCACAATTATTTTTCTTCCGCGGAAAAAAACGGCACAATCGTAAAAAGCACCGGCTACACGAAAAACACGGGCTACGAAGTGGAACAGATGCGCTCCATTTTTTACGTTCTTGCGGTCACTGAACCGTCCTGGTTTTATCTTGGCGCAATCCGTCAGAGTTCCGTCATCCGGCCCGATGAACTGGTTTTCAACAACTGCGCGGTTTTCTTTCCGTATTTTGACGACAACGGAAAATTCGGCTGCTTCGTTTTTGAGCAGGGCAAGGAAATTTCGCTGGAAGATTTCGTGCAGAAATACAAAGGCGCGTACCTGCATTTGAGCCGCGTAAAATCCACGGATTCGTTTTTCCCCTACGAAAAAAAATGATTCGTCTTCTGCAAAGCGGCGGAATCGTCATGGCGGCGATTTTTCTCTGCGGAATTTTTTCGATTTTTGTGGCGGCGAACCGTCTGTGGTTTTTTGCCTTTACGAAACGGCGTGAAAAAAAATTCTATGCGCAGTCCGAAATTCTTTTACAGAAAAAAGATTTTGATTCGCTGAAAAATTTTTGCCGCACTGAATTTCCTGCTGAAAAATGCACGGCTGAAATAATCGAAAAATTCTTTCTGCGCAAAAAAAATTCCGTGCAGCAATCCGGTGAAAAAATCGACGAAAAAAAATTGCGTGATTTCGCTGAACTTCAAATCGATTTTTTTTCCGCGGAGTACGACAAAGGAATTTCGTTTCTGGGCACGGTTTCTCATGCGGCGACTTTGCTCGGACTTCTGGGCACGGTGCTGGGAAACATCCGCGCGTTCGGCGTTTTAAGCGGCGGCGACTTCGGAAATGCGGAACTTCTTTCGGGTGCGGTGGGCGAATCGCTCATAACGACGGTGGCAGGACTCTGCGTGGCGATTCCGTCATCGATTTTTGAAAATTTATTTTTTTCGTTTTCGTCGAAGCGGATTCTTTTTTTCAGGAAATTCGTTTTCGATTTTTTCTGCGGAACTGAACGATGAGACAAAAAAAAATCCGTGCGCGCAAAAAAAATTTTATCGACCTTTCGCCCATGCTTGACGTGATTTTTCAGCTGGTGCTTTTTTTTCTGGTAACGTCGACTTTTGCCGTGAACCGCGGAATAAAAATTTCCCTGCCTGAAAGTTCTTCTGCGGAAAATTTGCAGCGTGATGCGGTGGAAATTTCCCTTCTGGACGACGGACGAATTTTTTTTAACGGCGAAGAAATTCCGCGGGAAAATCTGGGCGAAAAACTTGCTGCGTGGCACGGCGAAAAAAACGCGTTTCTTTCCTGCGAAAAAAATGCCGGCGCGCAAAAAATCGTGGAAGTGCTGGACGTGCTTCGTTCCGCGGATTTTTTTTCCGTAAGCCTGAAAACCGCGCCGTGAAAAATTTTCGTTTTGCAGGAAACGTTTTCGCTGCCGTTGTAACTTTTGCAGTTTCATCGATAATCCTG
>CAZACA010000098.1:0-7397 GCA_964483515.1 uncultured Treponema sp. | reverse complement strand
GACATCAGGCGCAAGGCATTCTAAAAACGCAAGTTTTTAAAAAACCATGCAAAAGGCATTTTGCAAAAAAAAATAAAGCACCGCTTTAAAAAAAAAGAATCGCAAAACCTTTTGCAAAAAGAAAAATCCGCTTTGCAAAAATCAAACGCGTTTGAAAAAAAATTACTCAATTTCCGCGTTCTGCGTTTTTTCCATGGTGATTTTTTTGCCGTCAGCCGTCAGCGGTTTTCCTGCAGCCGTTGCAATTTTTTCAGCCACCCTGTATTCCACCTTGCAGAATTTATCGATGTCGATTTTCGCAGGTTTTTCCGCGGGTGCACTTCCTTCCAGAACCACCTGTGTTCCGGGAGCAGCCCAGGGCGCCGTTAAAAGTTCAACTTTTTCCCTGCCGTCTTCCGTGTAATCGCTCGCCAGAAGCATTCCACGGCTTTCTACGCCTTTCATTTTTCGCGGAGCAAGATTCGCTGCAATGATTACGTGTTTGCCCAAAAGTTCTTCTTCCGACAGATACGGTCTGAGTCCCGACTGAATTACGCGCTCGGTTCCGCTGCCGTCGTCCAGATGTTCAATGTAAAGTTTGTCGCCCAGCGGATTCGTTTCCACTCGCAGAATTTTCGCCACACGCAGATCGATGTACTTTTCAAAATATTCCGCCTGATTTTCCGCAAATTTCTGTTCCGCCGATTTTTCCTTCGGTTTTGATTCAGTTTTTTGCGCCGGATTTTTTTCTGATTTTTCCGCGGAATTATGCGTGCCGTGTTCCTTCGGTTCGCTTTCCATCAGAAGTTCCAGATCCATTTCGCCAGCCACGCACGGAACTGAAACCTGCCAGTTCTCCAGAATCTGCGGATGAATTTCGCCGAAAACGCCCGCCTGCTTTCCGTTCACCAGAATCGCCGCCTGCCGCCCCGGAATAAAACGCGGATCATTCGTTTCGCGCACTTCGTATTTGTGATCGAGGTAATAAAGAATCGTCGCCACTTCACTCGCCGCTTCGTTAAAATTCGCATTGTTCGCCGCGGTCAAAAATCCCAGGCTCTGAACGGTTTTTGTGCCCGTGTTCTGGCTTTCGTCGATGAATGCAATTTTTCCCACTTCAAAAATTTTGTGCGGATAAACTGCATTGCCGCTCTGTGCTTCCGCTTCAAAAAGTGACGCAATGATTGACGGACGGATGAACTGATAATTTTCGCTCATGGGATTTGCAATTTCGATGACATTTTTTCCGTCGATTCCCATGTTGTCGATGTAAGTTTTTTTCGAGCCGAGGTAATTAAAAATCATTTCCTGATAGCCAATTCCCGCCATGATATTTTTTACCTTGCGGCTGTAAACGGTAACGGGCAAAAGCCTTCCGATTGTAAAGTCGTTCGGTTTTTCAGGCAGAAACGAATCCAGTCCCTTGCCGATCATCACGTCTTCGATTACGTCAACTTCATGCAGAAAATCGTTGCGGTAAGGCGCAGGTGTAACCGTAAAAATTACATCATCGTTTTCGTTCCGCGCAGAAACTTTGCTTCCCATCCGGCTGATGGCATCCAGCACTTCGCTCTGTGAAAGATTCGCGCCAAGTTTTTTGTTGATTGCAGAAAGCCGCGCATCGGTAGTCTGCTGAAAATAAAACGGAATGGTTACGTCGTTTCCAAATCCGGTGTCGTATTCGTGATGAACTTTTACCGGCAGAATTTCGTAGCCTGCATCGAAAAAATCGCACGCCACAATGTTCGCCGCCAGCATCAAATCTTTCATGTCAGCGCCCGTGAGTTCGACCATCAAATCCTTGTCGCCCACTTCGATTTGCCCCAATGTCGCGCTGTTGATGATGGGACTCATGCTCATGATTTCACCCGAATCGTCACGCAGAACCGGATACTTTTCAAAATCCTTTAAAATCCAGCCGTACTCTTTTCCCTTCGGATGATTTTCCACGATTTGCCTGCACGTTAATTTTTCGTCGCCCTGAAGCGGAACAAAACTCACTTCATCAGGATTTGCTGCAAAAAAATGAACGGGCCATTTTAAATTCGCCGCACGATAAACTCCCATGGAAAGCGATTTTCGTTTTCTGCCGAAATTCCACGCGATTTTTTCCTGCGTCTGCATTATGTCAATCAGCATGGCATTGTCGACGGGTTTTCCGCTGATGACGAAAGCAACCATGAACGGACGGATTTTTTTCAGTTCCGGATCAACGAATGCAATGCGATTTTCCGCGGATTTTATGCTGCCGTTCCGCGACAGAAATTTTTCGTAATCGGAATGGGACGCGCCTTCGTGTTCGCGCAGACAACGTGCAACTCCTCCGCAAGACCACAAATCGGGCCGGTTCGTATCGTTCAGTTCGATTTTTATTACGCGCTCGTCTTCGCTTTTGGTTTCGTCAGGCTTTTCGTCCAGTTCCGCCTTTGCAAAAGTAAGTTTTTTTTCAAATGTATCCCAGTCGTATTTTTTACCCAGCAGATTGAAAAAAAGTTTTTCGTTGACTTCGATTTTAGGCATGATTTCCTCTTTTGAAAACTCGTTTCAGATTTTAAAATTTCGCACATGATAATATAACAAGGGCAAAACTTCAATTATGTTTTCTTCCGTTGCGCACGGAAGCGGTGTGTTTTTTTTCTTCAAACGATGTTTGATTTTTTTTAAAAGCGGATTTTTTAGCGAAATCGCTTTGCAAATTCTTTTTTCTGTCTTTCTCCCGCTTCGGCAAAAAATGTGCTACACTCCGGCGATGAACGATTTTTCTTTGCGTTATCACAAAATTCTCTGCGGTGAATTTCCGCGATTTCTGGACGACTACATTTCGCTTCCGATTTTGCAGCGGCTCGGCGGAATCGGGCTTTTGTGCGGAACCGACTGGACTCATCTTTTTAAAAACGATTTTTTTTATTCGCGGCTGGAACATTCCGTCGGCACTGCCCTCATCGTCTGGAATTTTACGAAAGACAAAGCCGCCACAATTTCCGCGCTGCTTCACGACATTTCCACGCCTGCATTCAGCCACGTAAACGATTTTAAAAATGGCGACGCAAAAAATCAGACTTCCACAGAAGAGCCGAACCGCTTCATGATTCGCTCTGATTCCGCGCTGCAAAAAATTCTTTTACGCGACAAAATCGAACTTTCCCTCGTGGACGATTTTCACATTCATTCCGTTGCCGAACTTTCCGTGCCGTGCCTTTGCGCCGACCGACTGGAATACATGTATCCGAGCGGACGAATTTTGTGCCGTGCCTGGACGATTCCGCAGATAAAAAAAAATTACGAATCAATCTGCATTTTGCAGAACGAACGCGGACAGGACGAACTCGGATTCAGCGACGAAAATCAGTGCCTTCTGTACACAAAAAAATTCGCGGAGATTTCGCTGATTCTGCAAAAAAACGAAGACAAATTTTCCATGCAAATTTTAGCCGACGTAATTTCGCAGGCTGAAAAAATCGGACTGATTTCCGCCGGTGAATTATTCCGCGCAGACGAAAAATCGCTCATAAAAAAATTCGACGGTTTCGCGAAAAAAAATCCGAACGAATATTTTTCAAAACTTTTCAGGACTTTCCGCGGAACAAAAAAAATTTTCCGTTCAGAAAAAAAAATCGACGGTGCGTATTGCGTAAGCGTTGACGTAAAAAAACGCTGGGTGGATCCGCTCGTAAAAATTTCCGCGCAAAAAAAAGCCGCACGAATTTCTCAGGTGAACGACGAAGCAAAAAAAATCATCGATGAATTTTTAAATTTCAACGATGCAAAATTCGGCTGCGGAGAATTCCTTTGAACGCTTCACGAATCCGCGCGCCAAAAAAAATTATTTTCGTGGGAAGCCATCCGCAGCTTTTAAAAATTTTTTCCGCGGAAAACGAAACGCAGGTCATTTCGTCGATTTCGTTCCTGCAAAATTTAACCATGCGTTTTGTGCCCGATTTAATCGTGTTTGCCGATTTTCCGGATGCAGACATTTTTGAAATTCGCCGGAATGAAAAACTTGCATTCGTACCGATTTTAATTGCAGCAGAAAATTTCCGCGAGCTGAACAATTTGAATTCCGTATCGAATTTTTCCAACGTTTTAATCTGCAATTCTTCCGTGGCGGCAAGCGAAAAATTCTGCGGACGGCTGAACGACATTCTTTGCAGGCGAAAAAAAATTCTTCCGTCGCGAACCGGCGCACTCGTAAAATATTCGCTGCTTTTCATAAACAAAAATTTTTCAAAAAAAATTTCACGCTCGCTGATTGCACGGCAAATCGGAATTGACGACGACTACCTTTCGCGGATTTTTCATTTTGAAATGGGAATGACGCTTTTTGAATATTTAAATTTTTTCAGGCTGGAAGAATCCAGACGGCTTCTGATTTTTACGAATTTAAAAATTTGCGAAATTGCGGCGGAATGCGGATTTTCTTCGTCAGCGTATTTTGTAAATTCCTTCAGAAAAAAATTCGGCGTGTCACCGAACGTTCTGCGGAATTCACCTTAATTGCTTTTTTGTTTTTTTGCGTATATATTTTTTTTCATGAAAAATT
Organism: uncultured Treponema sp.; assembly: GCA_964483515.1. GTDB lineage: Bacteria > Spirochaetota > Spirochaetia > Treponematales > Treponemataceae > Treponema_D. The sequence continues at coordinate 2,878 of CAZACA010000098.1, read as the reverse complement.
CTTTACGGAACGAACTTGCCGTGTGCGGATTTGCGTCGGTGAAAACCCTTGAAAAAATGAATCAGCAGAAAATTCAGCGCCTTTATTTTACCGAAGAACGCGCCCCGCTTTTCGGCGGATTGTGCAAAAAAATGGCTGCCACAAAACGACCGTACAACAAAGTCGCCGATCCGGTTGAACTGGAAAAACTTTGCGGAAGCGTGCATCATCAGGGAGTTGTCGCCATGATCGAATTTCCGCAGATTCTTCCGCTGAACACAGACATCACTGCGCGCTGGGTCGAACAGAACGAAGACGCAATCGTTCTTGACCGCGTGGGCAATGCAAACAATCTGGGCGCAATCGTCAGGAGTGCAGCGTTTTTCGGCATAAAAAATATCGTCATTCCGCTGAACGAATCGCAGTCGTCAATTACCACGAGCAGTTATCGCGTGGCTGAAGGCGGCATGGAATTCGTCAACATTTATTCGGTGAAGTCGATTTCGTTTTTGCTCAAGGACATGAACGGAAAAATGGCACGATTCGGAACGAGTCCCGACGGAAAAATCAGCGTGGCGGAAATGAAGCGTCTGGCGGAACAAAAACCGTCGCTTGTAATTCTGGGCAACGAAGAAAACGGAATCAGCGATGACGTGAAAAAAAATTGCGATCATTTAATCGTAATTCCGTTTACGCGGGAAGAAAAAAATTCGCTTCCGAAAGTGCAGAGTTTAAACGTGGCGCAGGCGGCTTCGGTCGTAATGTACGAAATGCGGAAATAATTTATGCGAACGAAAAAAATTTTTTGTGCAGTCTGCGCATTTTTTATTTTTGCAAATTTCATTTCAGCCGAAAATTCCACGACGAAAAATTCGATGACAGAAAATTCAGCGAATGAAAATTCAGTGGACGAAATTTTGTCGACGAAAAATTTTGCGAACAAAAATTCAGCGACAGAAAATTCCGCGAACGAAATTTTGTTGGCGAAAAATTCTGCGACGAAAAATTCAGCGGACGAAATTTTAGCGGCAAAAAATTCTGCGAATAAAAATTCAGCGGACAAAATTTTAGCGACGAAAAATTCTGCGACGAAAAATTCAGCGAACGAAATTTTGATAGCGAAAAATTCAGCGGGCGAAAATTCTTCGGCGGGGAAATCGGCGTTTGAATTGAATCCGGTTTCTGACGGGATTTTTTTTGGGGCGGCGGCGACTTTTGCATTGAGCGCGTACATCGTGGAAAAAAAAGCATCGTTTCCTGAATACGACGAACGCACTTACGACATGGACGACGTAAATTCCTTCGACAGAAAATTCGCGAAAAAATACAACCGCACGCTGGACAATCTGGGCACGGTAACCTGCGCAATAAATCTGGCGCTTCCTTTTGCAATTTACGGCGGTTCGGCGATTGCAGGCGATTTTTCTTCCGCGGATTTTTTGACCATGCTGACCATGTATGCAGAAGCGTATCTGGTGGATTACGGCGCGAAAAATTTTTTGAAGATGGGAATTAAACGCGTACGGCCCTATATGTATTTTGACGATTTTCCCCGGGACGCACTGGACGATTACGATTTTGAATTCAGTTCACCCAGCGGACACACCACGGATTCTTTTTTGGGCGCGGGATTTTTAACGTACACTTTCTGCCGTTACTTTCCTGATTCGCGGCTGAAAATTCCCGTGATTGCTTCGGCGTATACGGTGGCTGCAACGACGGCGGTTCTGCGCGTTTCAAGCGGAAATCATTTTGTAAGCGACACGATTTTCGGTGCGGTTCTGGGAACGGTCTGCGGAATCGGCGTGCCGGTTTTTCACGAATTCATTGCAAAAAAAATTTCAGCGGGCGACTCGCAGAAAAAAGGCGACGTAAAAATTTCCGTTACTCCGGAATCGTTTTCGTTCAGATTTTTCTTTTGATTTTTTTTCGCCGGACATTTTGATCCGGTCAATAAATTTTTTTTGGAGAATTTTATGCTTCACATCGGATGCCATTTATCCTGCGCTGACGGTTATTTCGCCATGGGAAAAGAAGCCGTGGCAATGGGCGCTGACACTTTTGCTTTTTTTACGCGAAATCCGCGGGGAGGAAATGCAAAACCAGTCGACCATGACGACGTAAAAAAATTTTTAGATTTTTCCGCGGAACACAATTTCGTAAAACTTGTCGCCCACGCGCCTTACACGCTGAATCCATGCGCCGCAAGAGACGAACTTCGCGCCTACGCTTACGAAACCATGCTTGACGATTTGAAACGGCTTTCGTTCACTCCGGGAAATTTTTACAATTTTCATCCGGGCAGCCACGTTCAGCAGGGAAGCGAAAAAGGAATCAGCCTCACCGCGGATTTTATTGCACGAATTTGCGCTGCGGAACAGGGATTCATTCAGAATGAATTTTTCGCGGAAAATTCAAAAATCACCACGACGATTTTAGTCGAAACCATGGCGGGCAAAGGAAGCGAAATCGGCAGGACGTTTGAAGAAATAAAATCGATTCTGGATTCTGCGGAAGAAAAATATCTTGCACTGACTTCGGGAAATTCCGGCGCGGAAAAAATGGAAAATCTTCTGGGCGTATGCATGGACACCTGCCACATCTGGGACGGCGGATACGACATTTCAAAAATCGACGATGTAATGGAAAATTTCGCGGAAGTCGTGGGACTGAACCGTCTGAAAGCAGTGCATTTAAACGACAGCATGAACGGCCTGAATTCCCACAAAGACCGTCATCAGAAAATCGGCGAAGGATGCATCGGACTGGAAAATCTTGTTGCCGTAACGAATCATTCCGCGCTGAAAAATCTGCCTTTCATTCTGGAAACGCCCAACGAATTCGACGGATACAAAAACGAAATTGCACTTTTGCGAAGCCGCTTCGTGGAATAAAAAAA
>CAZACA010000097.1:0-7456 GCA_964483515.1 uncultured Treponema sp. | reverse complement strand
CCCGTTTCGGACGGTGAAGAAGAAAATCTTGAGGAACTTTCCGGCGGGGAAATTGAACTTCCGGTTTATGACGGTGAAGACGTTTCCCTTGACGACTTTATGGGCGCGGAAGGATTTACGGACGGAGGGCCGGGAGTCACTGGACCGTACAATGAAGACGGAACTTTGATTCAGCGTGCGCCGAAAAATGAGGAAAAAATCGAAAGCGAAGAAAGCGGAGGCGATTTCAACGAGCCGGAAGTTGCCAACGCATTGGACGTTTTCGACGAAGAAACGCAGGAAGAAAATCCTGACGAAATAGATGACGAACATCTTGAAAATCAAACTGAAACTGGAGAACCTATTTTGAACACTGCAGAAACAAACGAATCACAAAATTTCGACGACATGAGCCAATACATCGACAAGGGTCCCGACTACGACATGACAGGCGTTACGGTATCTTTGGACGAGCTTGCAAACATTTCGGAAGCCCCTGCCGAAGAACCTCAGCCTGAACCAATTCCAGAGCCGGCGGAAATTCATCAGGAAACCGATGAAAATCCTGCCGAAAAGAAAATCTACAGCGTTTTCCAGAAGCAGGAATCGTCCAGCGTCGACAAAATCGAAGAAGTTGAATCGGTTCAGGGCGAAAAAGTCGAAGAGCAACCGCAGGTCGTTCAGGAACCGGCTCCCGAAGACGACGAAAAAATTTCCAGCGACCAGATTCTGCTTAAAATCGAAAGCGAACTTTCCTCGCTCAAATCCGAAATCAGCGGCTTAAAAAGCGAATTTGAAGAACTGAAGAAAAACGGCGTTACGGAAAAATCCGCGGACGAACCGGAAGAAAATTTCGCGGAAGAAGAACCTGCTGAAAATGCAGCGGAAACCGAAAGCGAACCGGAAGAAATTTCAGCAGAAACCGAAACCGGCGAACCGCAGATTGAATCAGCGGAAACTGAACCGGAACCGGAAACCGAAGCAATCGAAGAAATTGAAACTTCACCTGAAGAAATCGAAAGCGCAGAAGAACCGGAAAGCGAACCGGCGGAAGAAGCGGCGGACGACGAAATCCAGCTTCCCGCAGGCGATGACACGGGATTTTTCAGCGACGACGGCGAAGACGACACCATTGCACTCAGCGGCGACGAATTGAGCAACATTTTGAATTCCGCGGAATTCACTTCCCACGACGCAGAAAATCTTGAACCGGAAGTTGCATTCGACGAAGAAAACGAACCGACGCTGGAAAAAATGCTCGACCGCGAAGCACCCACCGTTGAAACCGTAGGCGACATTTCCGCAGGCGACGAACATTCTGCAACCCTTGAATCCATCGAAATTGCGCCCGCCGAAGAAGCAGAGCCCCTCACTGAAGAAAACATCGAATTCCTTTCTCAGGAAGTTTCCGCGAACGAAGAAAAATCCGCCGAAGCCGAAGAGGAAGAAGAAAATATCGAAGACGGAATCAGCGAACAGCCGCTTGAAAACGTATTCACGAACTGGAACGCTGCGCCTGTTGCTGACGATTCGGAAAATTCCGCGGAAGAAAATGAAGGCGAAAAAATTTCTGCACGAAGCGACATTCCTGCCGACATGAAGGAAGAAATAAAATCCGTGCTTTCGTACATGGATCAGCTTCTGGAAAATCTGCCGGAAGACAAAATCGCTGAATTTGCCCAGTCGGAACAGTTTGAAACGTACAAAAAACTTTTCGCGGAACTTGGACTTTCCTGAAAAAAAATTCCGCGCAAAAAAAAGCCATATTTTCCGCGCGAAAGTATGGCTTTCGTTTTAAAAACGCAATTTAAAAAAAGGAAAAATCGTGAAAATCGAATTTCAAAATGCATCCGACGGTGAACTTTTTTGCACCGCGGGACAATTCAAACTGCATTCGTCATACGATCCCTCAAAAGAAGCCCGGCGATTCGTGGAAAGCGTACGGTGCGATTTTTCGCCGCTTTTCGTCCTGGTTTCTGAACCTGCCCTTTCCTACTCCGCCGAATTTTTGCGCGAACGTTTTCCAAAAGCATCCCTTGCGTGCATCCGGTTCTGCGACGATTTTTTTCAGTCCGACAAAAAATGGGACAAAATTTTTTACGCCGTTCAGGACGGGAAAAAAAACAAAAATCTTTCAGAAGAAATTTTCGATTTTATGGGCGACGAAGGAATTTCAGCGTGCCTTTTTCTTTCATGGAAACCTTCCGAAAAACCGTTCGCCGGAGAAAACGATTTCGCCTGGTCTGAAATAAAAAAATCGGTTTTAAAAAGCCGTAGCGTCCTTGCAACGAGGGCGTTTTTCAGCAGACGATGGACAAAAAATGCGTTACGGTTCTGCCTTTTCGCGAAAAAAAACATTTCGGTCAAAAAAGGAAACGTGCCCGTCGTCATCTGCGCCAGCGGAGAAAGCCTCGAAGGAAGCATTCCCTTTGTAAAAAAATTCCGTCAGCGATTTTTTCTCATTGCCCTTTCGTCGTCACTTCCCGTTCTCCTGCACCACGAAATTACGCCCGACCTCTGCATTTCTACCGACGGCGGATTCTGGGCGAAACTTCATCTCTCGCATCTTTTGCGGACGGAAATTCCCCTTGCCCTTCCCGGCGAAGCGTCCTGTTTTGCGTGCATCCTTGAAAAAAATCCCGTCCTTCCGCTTTTTTACGGCGACGGAACTTCCGAAGAAATTTTACGAAGCGCAGGATTTTCAGGCGAAAAAGCATTGCGAAACGGAAGCGTTTCAGGAACGGCAGCAAATTTTGCACTTTCCTTAACCGAAGGCGAAATTTTTTTTCTGGGGCTCGACCTTTCATCAAAAAGCAGATTTCCCCACGCACGGCCGAACGAACTGGACGAACGTGAAGCAGCAGGCGATTTCAGGTTCAGGCCCGCGGAAACACGAATCGTTTCGTCATCTTCCGGCGCATCGGCTTCCCTGGAAATTTACCGTTCATGGTTTTCATCAGGCGATTTCGGCAGAAGAATTTTCAGGCTGAGCGACAATTTTCATTACGATTCGGAACTGAAAAAAATCCGCGACGTAAACTGGAGCGACTTTGAAAAAATGACTGAAATCCGCGGAAAAAATAAAATCGAATTTTCCGGGCAGAAAAATTCCTTCGACATGAACGAACGGCTGAATTTTCTCCGCGACGTTGCAGCAAAAAACATGACGAATCCTGAATGGATAAAAAACGCACTGCCCGGCGAATGGGTGATTCTTCAGCGATGCGGAAAAAAATCGGACGAAGACGAATGCATGGAAAAAATCCGGCGGGAAATGAAAACTTTTTTTGCTGAAATCATGCGTGCACTGGGAAAGGGGGCGGCAGTTTGATTTACGGCGGAACGATTTGTGCAAAAAACGGAGACACGGTTCCGGTTTTTAAAAGCGGAAAACCTGCGCACTCAAAATACAATCCGGAAGCAGAAGAAATTCCCCTTGCAGAAAATTTTTCAGGCTGCGTGGCGGTGGCAGGAATTGCAGGCGGATTTCATTTAAAAAATCTCCTGAAAAAAAACGGCGTCCGTCTGGTGGTGGCGTTCGAGGCGGAAAAAGACGATCTGGAATTCTGCACTTCGCTGAAAACGGTTCAGGAAATTTCAGGCGGAAAAAAAATCGTTTTCTGTACGCTTTCGTCCCTGGAAGAAATTCTGTGCAGGAATTATTTTCCGGCGATTCACAGAAATTTTACGCTTACTTTTCAGCGCGCATGGAAAGACGAATCGAAAATTCCTTCCGGCGAAATCGAATGCAGGATAAAAAACGCGCTCAAAAAAATTTCGGCGGATTTTTCGGTGCAGTCCCATTTCGGAAAAATCTGGCAGCGGAACATCCTTCTCAATTTAAAATTTCTTTCTGAAAATAAAATCGACTCGTCGCTGAAAAATTTTCCCGCGGAAAAAATTGCGGCGGTGGTTGCGGCGGGCCCTTCCCTGGACGAAAATTTCGCGGAACTGAAAAACAGAAAATATTTTGTCATTGCCACGGACACGGCTTTTTCTGCGCTGATGAAAAATTCGGTTTTTCCTGACGCGGTCGTAAGCATCGATCCGCAGCACGTTTCATCGGAACATTTTTTTTCATGCACGAAAAATTCTTCCGCGATTTTTGTTTTCGACATCTGCGCGAATCCCGAAGCGGTAAAAAATGCATTCAGCAGAAAAAATAAAATTAAATTCGTCAGGAGCGCTCACCCTCTGTCGGCGGCGGCGGCGGAAAAAATTTTCATTCCCCGGATTGAATCGGGCAGCGGAACCGTAACCATTGCGGCGGCGGATTTTGCACGGAAAGCAGGATTCAAAAAAATTAAATTTTTCGGCGCGGATTTTTCGTACAGAAACGGAAAGCCTTACGCAAAAGGAACTTACCTCGACCGGAAATTTTTCGCGGAGTCAAAAAAAATTTCTCCGGCGGAAAATTCATTCTGCGCGCTGATGTTCCGCACTGAACTGAAGAAAAAAGCCGGCTCAGGAATTTTCACCACGGAAATTCTCGAAGGCTACGAAAAAAGTCTTCTGGACTGGGCAGAAAAATATTCGTTTAAAAATGAAAACGGAATTTTCGTCACGGAAAAAAACGTGCAGGAAGAAATTTGTTTTTCCGCGGATTTTTCCTACGAAAATTTTGTATCGGAATTTTCAGCGGAAATAAAAAAAATGCAGTCAGAAAATCAGGACGATTTTTTAAATGGAAAATGGAGCGCTGCAATCCTTCCGTACCTGGCATTTTTAAAGGACGCGGAATTTTTCGACGCGCTGAAACTTGCATTCAATCACACCCTGCGTTATAATCGGCACATATGAAAACCAAGCAGAGTTTCTTTTTCCCCGTTGCCGTCAGCGCAATTTATATTCTGTCATTCGTCATTTTTATTTTTTCACTCACCGCCGAATACAAAAAAGGAAAAAGCGAATCGCAGGTGCGTTTCAATTCCATTACGCGGGATTTAAGCCGTATCAGCCACAATTACGCGCCGCAAAGCAAAAAATTTTACGACGAATTTCTGTCATCGCTGGGAAATGTTTCGGACGTGGCAGGACTTCAGTTAAAATATGGCGACGAACTGATTTTTTCCTATCCGCGGAAAATTTCGGAACTGGAAAACATAAATTCTTCCCTCGTTTCAACTTTTACCACGACGATTTTTACTGAAAACGGAATTCCGCTTCTGCTCACTTCATCGATTTATCTTTTAAAGCCTTCATCGATTTTTTACAAAGGACGGATTGCGTTCATCGTAATTTTTCTGGCGACGGTTGCAACGGCAGTTTATCTTCTGGTGCTGATTCACAACGGAACTTTCCCCACCGAAAAAGAAATGGACGAAGCCGAAGAAAAAATTCAGTATCCTGAAATTGAATCTTACGACGATTTTCCCGAAGCCGGAGAATCCGCGGAAGAAGAAGAAATTCCCGTTCAGGAAGAATCCGCGCCGCAAAAAGAAGAAGACGTTCTGGCATTTTTAAACGAGCCGCCGAAAGAAGTTCCCGCAGAATTTCAGGAAGCGCAGGAAACGCAGACGGAAGATGCAGAAAATTCCGCGGAAGAAAAAGAACCTTCAGGACTTTTCAGCCCGGACACAGGATTCGGCTGGGAAGAATATATGCTCACGCGGCTTGAAAGCGAACTGGTGCGGTCGGCATCAAGCGATCAGGATCTGGCGCTTTTTACCATGCGGATTTCGGGCATCGACTGGAAAAGCGACTGCGGAAAGGAAGTAAGCAGGACGATTCTTGAAACGGTAAAATTCAACGATCTGGTTTTTAATTACGGAGACGACGGCGCAACGGCAATTTTTCAGAACAAAAACACGGACAAGGCACTGGAAACCGCGGAAGAACTTCACACGAAAATTTCTGCGGTGCTTTCAAAAAGCGGATCGGAAGCAAAGGCGTTTATCGGAATTTCCACACGGTCGCTGCGGCTGATTTCCGGTACACGTCTTGCAAACGAAAGCGAAGAAGCGTTGAAGCGTGCCATGACCGATGAAGATTCGCCCATAATTGCATTCCGCGTAAATCCGGAGCGATACAAAAATTTTCTTGCGTCGGAATCATTTCAGGACGGCGAGCCGATTATAAAAAACTAATTTCGCCAGGAACCGAGCCAGTCAAAAAGATTCAGCGATTCGTCATCGTCCGAAAAACAGAAGTCGTTTAAAACGTAAACCCAGGCGTAGTGTCCTTCGTATTCGTAGTCGTTTCCGTCTTCGTCCCTGTAGCCGTTCATGTCGGTGATTTTTTCATACGTACACAAAACCGCATTTTCCGCGCCGGAATTTTCAAGCCGGGCGTAAGTTTTCAGCGTGTAATTTTCAGGCCTGAGCGTTTCGTCATTTTTTGAAACCGTAAACCAGATTTTCTTTTCCGAAAGAATTTCGATGTCGTCGTCAGAAATTTTTCCGTCGGGGAACGCTTCGCAGACGGGAAACGATGCCGCAAAAAAATCGGGGTACTGCAAGACCATGTTCAGCGTCATGTATCCGCCTGCCGATGCTCCGCCGATGTAAATTCTGTCCGCGTCGATTTCGTCGTGGCTTCCGATGAATTCGTCGATGAGTTTTTTCAGCGGTTCCGTGTAGTACGAAATTTTCGCGGAAGAAACGCTTTCATCGTTTATCTGCACGGAAGAAATTTTTTCCAGCGCTTTTTTTATGGGCGAAACTTTTCGTTTTATGGCACCCATCACGTCTACCGGCACCCAGATTCTGTTTCCCAGAATGTCCTTCGTGTCGGAAACGAGCCAGTTCACGGGACAGACCGGAACTAAAACCGCCGCACCCGAATCGAAATGGGACTGAATTTTTTCGCCTGCAAGTTTTGCCGCCGGAGTTTTTAAAATCGGATTGTAGAATTCTTTTCCGCCCTCGCCGCTTCCGTGGAGAAAAATTATGAGGGGAATTTTTTCTGCGGATTTTTTCTGCGGAATAAAATACGAACAGGTCATGGTAACGTCGTTTCCGTCGGAATCCGTGAACGTGGATTCGCCTGAAGAAAATTTTTCAAGCGCAGGACAGACGATTCCGCTTCGCCGCGAAATTGAAATGCCCAGTTTTTCATTGGTGATTTTCATGCCGAAAACGTCCGACGCTGCATTTGGTTTCGTGTAAAAAACGAAGGGAGACGAAAAAGAATCGTCGGGAGAAAAAGCGAATTCCAGCGCGAAGAATTTTCCTTTGCCTGAAATTTTTTCGCCGTTTTCGCTGCATAAAAATGCGTCACGGATTATTTTTTCGCTCTGGCACGGTCCGTAAGTTCTGGACGAATTTTCTGACGATGCAAGATAAACGCCTGCAATAAAATCTTCAGCGGAAATTGCTTCAGCGGAAATCGTTTTGCCGGCGTTCACTACGACTTTCGTGGAAACAGCGCCCCAGTCGAACGGTTCAACGTAAAGCGCGTAACTTTTTGACGAAGGTGCAAGGGAAGGAAAAATTTTGTCCGCATTGTCTGCAAACGAAAGGAAAACTGAAAATCCGAT
>CAZACA010000096.1:0-7518 GCA_964483515.1 uncultured Treponema sp. | reverse complement strand
ATTTTTCCTCCGCGAAAACAAAAAACGCTTACACTACAAATTCCGATTTTTCTTCAGAATGTAGTGTAAGATTTTCTCCGCAGAATTTCTACTTCTGTGCGGAAAGAATTGCGTTGATAAAATCTTCGTCGAACCAGACCAGATTTTTTCTGTCCAGGCTGCCGAATTTTTCTTCGTACGTTCCGCCGGTTTTAAAGTCGCCGTTGTCCCACAGACAGAGCGCCATTCCTTTTTTTGCCGCGCTTCCCGAAAAATAATTCGCCCAGGCAATCCGCTCCTTTTTGTTGTTTTTGTTCGTCGCACCGAATTCGCCGATGACCACGGGAATTCCTTTTGAAACGAACGCCGAATCCAGACGGTCAAAAAGCGAATCCAGTTCCTTTCTGTGGGCGGAAGAAAATTTTTTTTCACCCGGATTTTTCATGGCAAAGGAATAAGGCGCATAGGCATGAACGGAAAGGGCTGCAAAAAAATCGTCGGGAAAAACGAAAAGCGGATCCATTGCAGAATCAGCGGCGGCGGCATAAGACGGAAGAAGCACGAGGCGGAAGGAATTTTTTCCCCCGGATTTTCTGATGGCGTCCAGTGCAACACGATTCAAATCGTTTAAATTTTTCATGGCGGAAAAACATTCGCTGCATTCCCGTGAAAAATTCCATTCGTGTTCGTGACCGATTAAGCGCGGTTCGTTCAGCGTTTCAAAAACCAGACGTTCGCCATAATCCCTGAAAAATCCTGCAACCTGACTCCAGACGCTTTTTACGAAAAAAACCGAATCGTCCCTGTTTTCGTCCAGAAGCGAGTAGCCCCGGAAATTTCCGCGTCCGTCGAAAGTATCGTGATGAATATTTAAAATCACGAAAAGATTTTCATCCATGGCGTAGTCGCAGATTTCTTTCACGCGCTCAAGCCACGCCGGATCGATTTTGCCGTCAGAAAAATGATTGTGGTACGTCACGGGAATGCGCACGGTTTTAAATCCTGCGGATGCAATTTTTTTCATCAGCGCGCGGGTCGTTTTCGGCTGCCCCCAGCACGTTTCGCTTTCCACGCCGTTTTTTTCCTGAGTGAATGCGTCCAGCGTGTTTCCCAGATTCCATCCGGTTTTCATGCGCGAAACAATTTCCTGAGCAGATTCAGCCGGAAAAATTTCCGCCGCACCGAACAAAATCAAGACCACAGACAAAATCAAAAAATTTTTCATGAGCGGATTGTAAACCGAATGATTTTTTTTTCCAACGGATTTTTAAATTCAGTGCAAGACGAAAATTCCGTTGAATTGTAAAGAAAATCCATTTGAACTATAATCGCACCCTATGAAAAACGACGGCGAAGAAAAAATTGTAATTCAGGGCGCGAGGGAACACAATTTAAAAAACGTAAGCGTGGAAATTCCGCGGAACAGGCTGGTAACGGTTTCGGGACTTTCGGGCAGCGGAAAATCTTCGCTTGCTTTCGATACGCTTTTTGCAGAAGGTCAGCGGCGCTACATGGAAAGCCTTTCGTCCTATGCGCGGCAATTTTTGGGCAGAATGGACAAACCCGACGTGGATTTGATTTCGGGACTTTCGCCTGCAATTTCCATCGAACAGAAAACTACGCATAAAAATCCCCGTTCCACCGTGGGCACCGTCACTGAAATTTACGATTACTACCGCCTTCTTTTTGCGCGAATCGGAAAGGCACATTGTCCTGATTGCGGCAGGGAAATTCGCGAACAGTCAGTCGACCAGATCATCGCATCGATTTTGTCCTGGGCTGAAGGAACGAAAATTACGATTCTGTCGCCGGTCATAAAAGGCAAAAAAGGCGAACATCAGAAAATTCTGGACGATGCAAAAAAATCAGGATTTGTCCGTGCGCGGATTGACGGGCTTTTAGTTGACCTGGAAGATTCCATAAAACTCGACAAACAGAAAAAGCATACGATCGAAATCGTCGTGGACAGAATTGCACTGAAGGCGGACGTGCGGAAAAGGCTTTCGGATTCCGTGGAAACGGCGCTGAAAATCAGTTCGGGCGTGATTACGGTTCTGCGGCGGATTTATCGCGGAGACGAATCTTTTGAAAAAGTCCTGCACGAAATTTCTGCGGCAGGAAAAAACGTGGACGCACAGAAAGATTTCCTTGAAGAAGAAATTTTCTTTTCGCAGAAAAACGCCTGTCCCGACTGCGGAATTTCCGTTCCTGAATTGCAGCCGCGGCTTTTTTCATTCAACAATCCTTTCGGCGCGTGTCCTGACTGCACCGGTCTGGGCGAAAAAATGGAATTCGACAAAAATTTAATTGCACCTGACGAAACCCTTTCGTTCAACGACGGCGGAATAATTGCGTACAATCCCGATTCAGCATGGAATCACGCCATGTTTGAAGCCGTTGCAGAATCCGCGGAATTTTCACTGGACGACCCGCTGGAAAAACTCACGCAGAAGCAGCGAAATTTTCTGTGGAACGGCGACGCTGAAAAAAATATCCGCTGGGTTTACAGAAAGCAGAGCGGCGAAGGAGAAAGCACGTACAATCGTCCGTGGCAGGGAATTTTCAGCGACATGAAACGGCGGTACAACGAAGCATGGGGCGAAAATGCGCGGGAATCGCTGGAAAAATTCATGTCACATAAAATCTGTGCATCCTGCGGCGGAAAACGGCTCAGAAAAGAAGCGCTGGGCGTAACCGTGGGCAAAAAAAATATCTGGGACCTGACTGAACTTTCCGTGGCAGAAACAATCGAATTTTTTGACGCGCTGAAACTTTCACCCGTCGAAGAAAAAATCGCTTCGCAAATTTTAAAGGAAATAAAATCGCGGCTTTCGTTTTTAAAAAACGTGGGGCTGGATTATCTGACGCTTCACCGTTCGGCATCCACTTTAAGCGGCGGCGAATCCCAGCGGATCAGGCTTTCCACGCAGATCGGTTCAGGGCTGACGGGCGTCATGTACATTCTGGACGAACCATCCGTGGGACTTCATCAGCGGGACAATCAGCGGCTCATCGATTCACTTTTATTTTTGCGCGACCTGGGCAACACGGTGATTGTGGTGGAGCATGACGAACAGACGCTTCTGACTTCGGATTTTATCGTGGACATGGGACCCGGTGCAGGCGTTCACGGAGGAAGAATCATGGCAAGCGGAACTCCGGCGGAAATCATGCAGAACGACGAAAGCATTACGGGAAAATATCTCGCAGGAAAAATCCGCATGAAAATTCCTGAATCGCGCAGAAAGGGCAGCGGAAAATTCATAAAAATTTTCGGCGCATCGGAACACAATTTAAAAAACATCGACGTGGAAATTCCGCTGGGAACTTTTACCTGCATCACGGGCGTTTCAGGAAGCGGAAAATCCACCCTGCTTAACGACGTATTTTTTCCGGCTGCGAGCAACAGGATCATGAAAAGTTCACTTCACGAAGGCGCGTGCAAAAAAATCACCGGACTTGAAAACATCGACAAAGTAATCAACATCGACCAGAGCCCCATCGGAAGGACTCCGCGAAGCAATCCGGTAACGTACATCGGCGTGTTCGACAAAATCCGCGAACTTTTTGCAAGTCTTCCCGAAGCAAAGGCGAAAGGCTACAAAGGCGGAAGATTTTCGTTCAACGTAAAGGGCGGACGATGCGAATCGTGTCAGGGTGCCGGAACGCTTACGATTGAAATGAATTTTTTGCCCGACGTTTTCATTACGTGCGACGTCTGCGGCGGAAAAAGGTTCAATCGCGAAACGCTGGACGTTCTTTACAAAGGCAAATCCATCAGCGACGTTCTGGACATGACCATCGAAGACGCTGCGGAATTTTTTTCGTCCATTCCACACATTGCGCGGAAACTGGAAACTTTAAAAAGCGTGGGTCTCGGTTACATTCAGCTCGGGCAGAATGCGCTCACACTCAGCGGCGGAGAAGCACAGCGGGTAAAACTTGCGGCGGAACTTTCGCGGCCTTCCACGGGCAGAACGCTTTACATTCTTGACGAACCGACCACCGGACTGCATTTCGTGGACATAAAGCAGCTCATGACGGTAATTCAGCGTCTGGTGGACAAAGGAAATTCCGTGGTGATGATCGAACACAATCTGGACGTAATTGCGCAGGCTGACCGGATAATCGATCTGGGACCTGAAGGCGGAAGCGGCGGAGGAACGATTGTTGCGTCGGGAACTCCTGAAGAAATTTCCATGTCGAAAAAAAGTTATACCGGAAAATTTCTTGCTGAACTTTTGGAGCGTGAAAAAAAGCGCGGTGAAATTTTTCCGGACTGAAAATGATTTTCGTTTTTTTGCGGCAAAAAAAAATTCTGTTTTTTTCTCTGGCGATTTTCTTTGCATCGAATTTTTTTTTCGCGGAAGAAATTTCAGTCATCACCATAAACCGCGCGGATTCATCTGAATACAAAAAAAACGAATCGTCGGGCGAAGAAGAAATCGTCCTGAAAGGAAGCGTTTCACTTTCGGTGGAAAAAGAAAAAACAAAAATGGAAATCACAGCGGAATACGTTTCGTTCAACCGTTCAACGCAAATGCTTTTCGCACGGGAAAACGTAAAAATCGTAAAAAACGGAACGAAAGATTCGTCATCCCAGGAAATGAGCGCCACTTCAGTTCTGCTGAACACGGGCACGCTGGAAGGAATTTTTGACGGCGGAAAAGTCGTGCAGCTTGGAAGCGACGAAATAAATTTGCCGTCAGGTTCCACCATGATCGTTGCGTCGAAAATTTTCGGGCGGGATTCTTCGGGAACGGTTGCATTCAAAAAAGCGGATTTGACTTTCTGCGACGACGAAAATCCGCACTGGAAAATCAAGGCGTCACGAATCTGGCTTCTGCCCGGCGGCGAATTTGCATTTTTAAACGCCCTGGTTTTCGTGGGAAAAATTCCGGTTTTTTATCTGCCTGCATTTTACTATCCCAAGGACGAACTGCTTTTTAATCCGTCGTTCGGTTATTCGGAGCGGCTCGGCTACTACATTCAGACCACCACGTACATCCGCGGAAGAAAACCGCTTTATCAGAAAGAATCTGACGACGAAACGAAAATTGCTGACGATTTATTTAATTTCATGCGTCCGTCCACGCTGAAAGAACAGCGGCGCGAAGGTCTGGTGCTGCACAATCTGGATTCGGATTACGAAGGCGACACTGAAAATTATTTTAAAATCATGGGCGACTATTATTCCAACATCGGTGCGACTGTCGGCTTCGGCGGAAAATATAACGGCAGCGGAGAATACGTTTCGCTTCTGGAATCGTCGCTTATGCTTGCTTTTTCCAACACGGTTTTTTACAGGGGCGGCGCGTATTCGTCCTATTCTTCCGGCGGAAAAATCGAAAAGGACAGTGCGGATTTTCTGGGAATTCAGACTCCGTTCCGATACAATTTCGATTTTAAATTTTCGCTGAAAAAACCTTTTACGCTGGACGTTTCCATGCCGGTTTTAAGCGATCCGTATTTCACTGAAGATTTCGGCGAACGGAACGAATACATGGACTGGATAAGTTTTCTTCTGGGCAACGACGATGATGACGACGACGATGATGAAGACACTTCCGACCTGACGACGAGTTTTGAATGGAACGGAAAAATCACGTACAAAATTCCGGTTCCTGAATTCGCAAAACCTTTCGTGACGAATTTTTCCGTTACGAATCTTTCCACGAATTTTGTTTTCAATTCAGTTTCACGGAGCGACGATGCATTCACTTCCGCGGAAACCGACTGGCAGACGTACACGCCCGAGCGGAGTTTTTTTTATCCGTCCCAGGTTACGCCCGTAAAAATTGCGCTGAAAATCGAAGGCGAAATTTTTAAATTTCCGCGCGAAAAAAAATACAAAAAATTTGACGCGCCTGCTTTTCCGTTTGACATGGAAATTCCTGACGAACTGAAAACGCAGAAGCAGAAGGACGAAGAAAAAAATTCCGCAGAAAAAAACGATTCTGATTCCGCAGAAAATTCAGGCGAAAAAAAATCCGCGGAAAATGACGACGTGATTTTTTCTTTTGACGAACTTTCGCCCGACGACATCCGCGCAAAAATTTACGACGTAAAGGGAATCGATTATCTTCTGACGTATTCAGTTGCGCCGGAATTCGTTTCGCAGGTAACGTACAATTCTTCGGAATTTCAGAGCGCAGAAGATTTTCAGTGGGGCGCACTTTATTCCACGTATTTTCAGATAAAATCTCCGCTGACGATTTCGAGCGACTTTGCTTTCCGTTCGCCTTTTCTGGCTGCAAAAAACGATCTGGTTTTCGAGCCGCTTTATCAGAAGCATCCGAGTTTAAAAGGCTACGATTCCGAATCGCTGAAAGATTCCGTGACGCTTGCGGATTACAATGCAAGGAAACTTGACCTGACGGGCAGCAACGA
Source organism: uncultured Treponema sp. (assembly GCA_964483515.1). GTDB lineage: Bacteria > Spirochaetota > Spirochaetia > Treponematales > Treponemataceae > Treponema_D. Next base: position 1,149 of record CAZACA010000096.1, on the reverse strand, counting down.
TTTTTCTTTTAAGCCGTTCATTTATTCCGACGTTTTCCGCGAATCGACTTTGGCATGGAAATCCACGATAAAAATTGTCCGCACGGAATTTATCGGCGATGCAAAAAATCCTGAATGGGATTACGTTACGGCAAAACTCACCGACGAAGAAGCGGTTACTGCTCACGTTGCAAGCGCGACTCTGGCTGCCGGCGAAGGAAAAAATCTTTCGCAGAAAATTACGTTTTCATCGAATCTTCCGCCGCAGACTGACGAATACACGCTGAACGCCGATTTTACTTTTCCGCACCTGACATTTTCCGCCGAAGCAGGACTGGAACAGGAAAGCGCTGAATCCGAAGATTTTGTCTGGAAACCGTTCAGGCAGTCCGCATCGCTGAATTTTTTTGACGGAAAACTTTCGTTCACGGAATCGTACAATTACGAAATGGAAGAAAAGCACGCCGACTCCATGAAACTCGCCGCATCGTGGAAAAATCTTCAGCTCGCCTACACGATGCAATACGCGACCGGCTACGATTTTGACGACGACTGGATTGCACGAAGCGAAAAAGAATTTCTGCCGTATTCCCTTTCACTTTCATACGGTTCCGCGAAAAAAAATTTCCGCTACTGGAAAAACCGGATTACCTGGGCACCGTCGCTGACAACCGGAATCGTGTACGATTTTATAAAACCCACCGACAGTTATTTCAAATTTGCACCGTCCGTAACTTTCCGCGTGAACGACGAATTCGATTTTTCATTTACCGCCGAATCGCAGAACAGCGTAATTTTCCGCTACTTTCAGAAATACACTCCGTACGGCGAAATAATTCCGGGGGAAGAAAATCTGCTCACGGATCTGCTGAACTCGTTTGCATTCTGGGGCGACGACTGTTTTTACGATCCGGATCAGACAAAGCGGCGCAGTTCAGGATTTAAAATCAAATCGCTGAAAGCAAGCGTTACGCGGAATTTGCACGACTGGGACATGACCGCATCGATTTCGTTCAAGCCCAGGGCAGTCACCGGTTCCGACGGAAAAAAATCCTACGATTACCATCCGTACATCACGTTCGCGATTTCGTGGCACCCCATGCCAAGTTTAAAAACCTCGCTGATTGACGACTACGGCGAATGGGAACTTGAGTAGCAGAAAACGCAGAA
>CAZACA010000095.1:2744-7667 GCA_964483515.1 uncultured Treponema sp. | reverse complement strand
TAAAAATGCAATATTTCTTTTTTTGACGGCTTTTTTTTGTGCCGGAGAAATTAAATTTTTCCGTATTTGTGGAAAATCCGCTGATCAATGGTCATTTTTTTCATTGCCCTGATCCAGCGTAAAATTTCAGGAGTTTTTTCGCCGAAAATTCCGCAGCCATGAGCCATTTCAAAAAGCCAGATGCTTCCACCGCGCAAATTCGCTTCTATGAGCGTGGGCCGGCCTTTTTCGTCAATGGTAAAATCCCAGTTTATGCATCCCAGTTGCGGAAGCGCTGCATGACATTTTTTTGCAGTTTTTAAAACTTCAGGAAACAGACCGATTTTGTATCCGCCGAATTTCAAATGCGTGTCCGGATGTTCAGTGAAAACGTCCTGAAATTCAGTAAACGCTTTTTCGTGCAAAGTTCCGTCATCGTCAATGGCAATAAAAACGCCGCCTGCATGTGCATTATCAAGCCACCCCCCCCCCCTGTCCGATGCGCATGACTGAAGGCGTATGGCAAATTTCGTCCTTCCATCGGTAAGTCATTATCCTGAAAGTATTTACGGAACCGGCGTAAAGTTTTCTGATGGATTCATGACAGATGATTCGTTCCTGAATTACAAAATTTTCGCCTTTTGAAAGGACAATTTCCTTTATGGATTTTCCGCTTTCCCTGTCGATTCCGTCGTGCACGTCGATTATCTGGCACCCGCGTCCGCTGCAGGAATCCACCGTCGGTTTTATGAATCCCGCTCCCGAATTTTTTAGCCGCGCAAAAAGTTCGTCCTGCGTTATCATTTCGCCGTCAGAATCCCTGATGATTCCTTCTGCCATGGAAAATTTTGCCTGTGGCATTTTTACGCCCGTAGCCGCCGCCATGTACGGAAGAATATTTTTGTTTTCAAAGACCGTAACGAAATTTTGGTTTAAATTCATGAATTTTTCGCATTCGGGAATGAAAAGAAGTTCAGGAAAATAATTTTTGTCGAATTTTCCCGTGTAAGACGTGAAATGCCGATGCCACGTGTAAGGAATTTTTTCGCCGTAATTTTCCAGAAACAAATCGTCGATTTCTTTTTTCTGCGATTCGCTCAAATTTACTCCGGAAAAAATCGCCACCCTCCGCGGATCTTCAAATTTCACGGTTTCGCCTTTCCGTCCCATTGAAATCATGAATTTGTCGTTCAAATTACGAAGAAAATCGTAAACTTTTCGCTTTATGCCCATTTTTTACCTCCTGTGGTGCAACAAAGATTTTATTCTGCGCTTCGTCTGCTTTAAAAAAAGCAAAACCGAAACTTTTTCGCTCATTTTGCGCTCCGTAAATTATTTTTTTTCTGCGGAAGCTGCAGTAAATCGCCCAATTTTTCGTCCCAGGATTTTGGCTCGAATTGCACGAATCCGCTTGCCGGAAAAAAGGTCAACTCGCCGAAATACAGCCGTCCGCCGGATTCGTAAAAATCCACACGAAGATGAACCGTTCCCTGCGAAAGAATTCGTGCAAATTTCCGCATTAAATCGAAATTCCGCGGTTTTTCCAGTTCGCCTTCCACAACTGAAAATCCCCGCGTAAAATGCAGCCGCCGAAATTCCATGTCGAAATACGCCGCTTTTGTTTGTGCGCCACGATCTTTTACAATCATCAGAATTTCCGGCACGCCGTTAAAGCAATAAAATTTGTAGTCCGACAATCCGATTTTTTCCCGGCGCAATGAAAGAATCCAGTTTTCCTTACATACAATGCACCCCCCCCCCCTGTGGCAATTTAATCATATTTCCGCATTCCACGCCGAATTCTTCAGGGTCGAATTTTTCAAATCCGCTTCCGTGGTAAAAAGTCAGTTCGCCAAAATAAATTTTTCCGCCGTCAATGCTGTAAAAATCAGTGCGGACATGGGGAATTCCTGCTGAAAGTTTTTTTGCCAGATCAAGCATTTCGTCCAGTTTTTGCGGTTTTTGAATTTGCACGGACGGGTCGGTGGCGTACTGAATGGCTTTTTCCATGTATTTCCAGTCGGTGGAATACAAATTTCGCTTGTGTTCAACAAAACGATTGTAATCTACCTGAATAAATTCCGGTTTTCCGTCGAAATTAAAAATTTTGTAGTCCTTCAGTTCCGTTCCGGATTCGTCGGTCATGTATTTTTCAGCGATAATCCGCGGTTTTACGTTTTTGTAAGGCCACTCCCTTCCCCAGTAATAAAAATTTCGCTTCAACGCAGAATCGAGTTTTTTCTTTGCGGCTTTTCTGTCGAATTGCGATTTGTCCTTTACGACGATTACGCTGCCTGAATCGTGCGTGCATTTTAAAACGAATTGCTGCGGAAGTCTGTCAAAATCAATCCGGTCGAATTTTTCCCAGACGCCCAGAGTAGGAATGATGTACTCTTCGCCGATTTTTTGCGCTACAAGTTTTTTTACTTCATATTTGTCTACCATTTGCGTGTATTCTGGTTTTCTGTCGTATAATTTGAGCCACTGAAGTTTTTCATTGAACGTGCGCGGATTTTTTAAATCCAGTTTGCAGCCCGTCGCCCTGAAAAAAAGTTTTTCCAGATACCATTTGTCGCTTACAGGAAACATTCCTTTTGTAGCGTAATGCATGACGAATTTTTCCAAAAATTTTTGCAGAATCATTTTTTCCTCCTGATTTTTTGCCGAATTATTTTTGCACGTGACCGTAAAGCGTTATTTTTTTGTCGCGCCGGATGTTTTCGCCCAAAATTCCCACGTCGCCGAACGAAAATCCTTTTTTCCAGACAACGAACGGAAGGGAAATCTGGTCGCGCAAACTTTCCGATTCCGAAAATTCTTTCCACCATCCGTCAAAAATTTCCGCGCAGGAATCGTTGTGTAAATCCGCAGCAATAACCGTACATTCGTATAGTCCGAATTTTTCAGGCAGCCCGATTTTTTTATATTTTTCGCACTGATTTTTCAGCGCAGATTTGTTGCCTTTTTTCATCAGAATGCAGACTTCCGATTCCGCATAAACGCAATTTCGCACGCCATGTGAAAAAACTGCAAATCCTGTCTGCGGTTTGATTTTTTCAATCCACGCGCCCAAAAACGAAGCGACAAAAACGCTGCCGTCCACGTAAATCGAATAATCGTATTCCGCGAAAAATTCTTTCGGATGCATTTTTACGTATCGGTTCATCTGCGTTCCGCCGATTTTTTTCACGCCGAATTCCGCGACATTTTTTACAGTCCATTTTGTTTTTCCGCGGAATTTTTCAAATCCGTCGTCGTCGGTAATGCAAACGTAATCCACATTTTCAAAGCGCAGAAGCGGTGATTTTAAGTCGTCATAACCGCCGAAAATGCAGGTGTACACGACGATTTTTTTCGATTTTAATTTTTCGTACGCAGAAAAAGTTTTTATCTGCTGAATTTCGCCGATTTTTTGCTGACCGCTGAATTTTGCAATTTTTCTGCCGGAAATTTTTGCGTGAATAAAATTAAAAAGTTTTTTTGGATAACTGGAAACGCCCGCATTTTTCAGCCGCTGAACCAGAAGTCCCAGAGAATACGCCGAATCGTAAATTATGTCATTAAATTCGCCGTTTCGATTTTCGATGCTTTCAAAAAAATCATCCGAAAAGTCCATTTTTTTCCTCCGAAATAAAGTTTTGCCATTGACTTTTTTTTCGCGGAAATTCAAAAAAGTATACTTTATTGTTTTAAAAATCCGCGAAATTTTTTCCCACATTCTACCAGAAACAAAATCAAATTCAATACAGATTTTATTTTTCAGCACGAAATTCGATTTGAATTCAGCCCAAAATTCCCACCGAAAAATTTTCAAAAAAGTATACTTTTTTGAAATTCCGCTTTTAAAAAGTCAAGGGCAAACAGGAGTTTTTCAATGAAAAAAGCGCTCATTACCGGAATAACGGGGCAGGACGGCTCGTTTCTGGCGGAATTTCTGCTGGAAAAAGGCTACGAAGTCCACGGAATCATCAGGCGTTCGTCCAGTTTCAACACGGGCAGAATCGAACATCTTTACATCGGCGACTTAATCGAAGACATGCACAAAAACAGGCGGATTTTCCTGCATTACGGCGATTTGACCGACAGCGAAAGCATGATCCGCATAATCCGTCAGATAAAACCGGACGAAATTTACAATCTTGCGGCGCAGAGCCACGTACAGGTTTCGTTTGAAGTTCCTGAATTCACCGCGGACACTGATGCGACGGGCGTCCTGCGGATTCTGGAAGCGGTTCATTTTCTGGGGCTGGAAAAATCGTGCAGAATTTATCAGGCGTCCACATCGGAACTTTTCGGGCTGGTTCAGGAAATTCCGCAAAAAGAAACTACGCCGTTTTATCCGCGTTCACCGTATGCAGTGGCGAAACTCTACGGATTCTGGATCATGAAAAATTACCGCGAAAGTTACGGAATGTTCTGCGCCAACGGAATTCTGTTCAATCACGAATCAGAACGGCGGGGCGAAACTTTTGTAACGCGAAAAATAACACTGGCGGCAAGCAGAATCGCGCTGGGAATGCAGAAACGGCTTTATCTGGGCAATCTGAATGCAATGCGGGACTGGGGTTACGCGAAAGATTACGTGGAATGCATGTGGCTAATCCTTCAGCAGGAAAAAGCAGACGATTTTGTCGTGGCGACGGGCGAACAGCATTCAGTGCGCGAATTTTGCCGGAAAGCGTTTGCGTGTGCCGGAATCGATCTGGTTTTCCGCGGAGAAGGCGTGAACGAAAAAGGTTTCGACAAAAAATCCGGCGAATGTCTTGTGGAAGTGGATCCGAAATATTTTCGTCCTGCCGAAGTTGAAACGCTTCTGGGCGACCCCACCAAGGCAAAATCAGTTCTGGGCTGGAATCCGACAAAAACACCGTTCGATTCCCTCGTGCAGAAAATGATGGCGCACGACATGGAATACGTAAAAAACGAACGCACAATCCACGGAAG
>CAZACA010000095.1:0-2644 GCA_964483515.1 uncultured Treponema sp. | reverse complement strand
AAATGATGGCGCACGACATGGAATACGTAAAAAACGAACGCACAATCCACGGAAGGTAACCGGAGCACTTTATGAAAAAAAATGCAAAAATTTTTGTGGCGGGTCATGGCGGACTTGTGGGCGGCGCGATTCTGCGGAATCTGGTTCAGAAAGGCTACACGAACATCGTGACGAAAACTCACGCGGAACTGGATTTGACGAACCAGGCGCAGACTCAGGAATTTTTTTCGGCGGAAAAGCCTGAATACGTTTTTCTTGCGGCGGCTCATGTGGGCGGAATCGGGGCGAATTCAAAATTTCCCGCGGATTTCATTTACCGGAACATGGAAATCGGATTTAACGTGGTGGAATGCGCGCGGAAATTCGGCGTAAAAAAACTCATGAATCTGGGAAGCACCTGCATTTATCCAAAAATGGCACCGCAGCCGATTCGGGAAGAGTCGCTTTTAACAGGCGCACTTGAACCCACGAACGACGCATACGCACTGGCAAAAATCAGCGTAATAAAACTGTGCACGTCGTACAACATTCAGTTCGGCACGAATTTTCTTTCGGTCATGCCCACGAATCTTTACGGACCCGGCGACACTTACGATTTGAACGGCGGACACGTTTTGCCGTCGCTCATCCGAAAATTTCACGAAGCAAAAATTTCAGGCGCGGACGAAGTTTTTCTGTGGGGCGACGGTTCACCTCTGCGCGAATTTCTTTACAGCGAAGATCTGGCGGAAGCAGTCGTTTTTCTCATGGAAACGAAAAATGCAGAAGATTTGCGGAATTCAGCGGGCGATTTTGTCAACGTGGGCAGCGGAAAAGAACTTTCCATCCGTGAACTCGCTGAAAAAATCCGCCGGATTGTCTACGCCGGTTGTCCTGAACGAACCTGCAAAATTTTCTGGGACGAAACCAGACCGAACGGAACTCCGCGAAAACTCTGCGACGTTTCCAGGCTGAATTCTCTGGGCTGGAAAAGCGTTACGAATCTGGACGACGGAATCAAAAAAAGTTACGCCGATTTTCTGGCAAATTATTTCATTGCAGCAAAAGGAGTTACAAAATGAAAAACGAATCAAAAATTTTTTTTACCTGGGAAGAATTCCGCGAATGCAAAAAATCCGCACAGGAAAAAACTGACGCAGACGCAAAATTCCGCGAGCAGGCGCAGTTTCTGAATGCCATGGAAAAATGCCTTTCGCAAAAAAAATTTTTCCCCATGCGGACCGTGGTGGATTTTCTGCGTGCATTCCGCGCGTGGCACAGAACCATTGACTGGCAGCCCCGGAAATTCAGCCGGAATTTTTACGCGCTCGTCCTGATTTTCATTGCAAAAAACGCCAACGTTCACCTTGCGCTTTATCTGACGGGGAAAATTACGCGGGGAATTTTTAACCGAATCTGGTACAAAATTTTTTTCAACAGAATCACTTTAAAATTCGACCGGACGAGTTGGCTGGCAGGAATTCAGGCAAATAAAAATTCTGAAAAATATTTTAAAAAATTTTACGCGGAAGAAAAAAATCAAAACGGTTCAGACAAAAAATTCGTCGTCAGCATTTTTGAAGGAATCGGATTTTCAGGCGGACTCGTTGATAGAATTCGCGGAATGGCAAGCACTTTTTATCTTTGCAAAGAATTCGGCTACGATTACAAAATTCATTTTGTGGAACCGTTTAATTTGCAGGATTATTTTGTTCCGAATCAGTACGACTGGCGAATTCAAGAAAACGAAATTTGCTTTAATCCGAAAAAAATCGACGTGATTTGTTGGGGCTGCGTAAAAAAATCTGCCTACATGACTAAAAAAGAACGACAATTTTTAACCAGCCGGCTGAAAAAAATTTCGCGACAGACGCACGTTTACACAAACACGGGTTTCAGTTACGAACACGATTTCGCGTCGCTTTTTAACGAACTTTTCAAACCGGGCGAACGGCTGCAAAAATCCATTGACGCGCAGAAAAAAATTCTCGGCGAAAATTACGTAAGCGTTTCATGCAGATTTTTAAATTTGCTTGACGATTTTAACGAAACTGCTGTGGGCAACAGAAAACCGCTCACAAAAACCCAGGCGGAAATTTTAATCGGCGAACTTGTGGCGCGCATTGAAAAAATTCATGCAGAAAATCCGGATTGCCGCGTTCTGGTAAATTCGGACAGCACCACGTTCCTTTCGCATTTCAAAAATTTTCCGTGGGCGTACGTCATTCCGGGCAAAATTACGCACGTGGACAACAAAATTCAGGCGGAACATTCCTACGAATTTTTTGAAAAAACTTTTCTGGATTTCATGATGATTTCCGGCGCGCAGAAAGTTTTCCTGCTGAAAAAAGGTCTGATGCATACAAGCGGATTTCCTTTCGCCGCCGCAAAAATTCAGAATCGTCCGTACAAAATCATCGATCTGGACAGGGAATAATCACTGCGGATTTTTTCGTGCATTTTTTGAAAGCCTGTAGCCCGTAAGCCTCCGGTTGAGCCGGATTCGTTCCATCAGTCCGAATTCAGCCAGGGCTTCCAGGTCGGCGCGGATGGTTTTTACTGAAACGCTGAAAATCGGCTCGAATTCCTTGCAGACAAAAACTGCCGACGGATGATTCCCCCCGATATAGTTCATAAAAACTTTTATTTTTGCCGAAAAGGATAT
>CAZACA010000094.1:0-7711 GCA_964483515.1 uncultured Treponema sp. | reverse complement strand
CGATTTTTTGTTTTTGCACGCCGCCCGGATTTCTGCCAGTTCAAAAAAAAGTTCGCTTAATTCTCCGCGGATTTTCCGGATTTCAATAACGGCTTCTTCGTTTCCGCGGATTCCTTTTGCGTCCCTTACGATTTGCGCACATGCCCCCTCCACGGTGAATTTCCGCGTGTAAACCAGATATTTCATGCGCATGATAAGTTCCACGTCTTTCAGCGAGTACACCCTCCGCCCCGAATATTCTTTTTTTGGTGCAAAAACCGGCAGCGAGTCTTCCCAGTACCGCAGAATGTGCGATTTTACGCCTGTTATTTTTTCGATTTGCCCGATGGAAAATTGCGCCATTTTCAGCTTTCGTTCCTGTCCTGCCACTTCTGACGGCTCGCTTTCATTTCGATTTGCACCGGAATCTGGTCGAAACCCAAATCTTCGCGAATCCTGTTCTTCAAATAAGTGATGTAGGTGAGGGGCACGTTGTCAGGCCGCGTGGCAAAAATCAGAAAATTCACCGGATTTATGCTCGTCTGCGTCATGTAGCGGATTTTAAAGTGAATGGATTTTGTTGCAGGCGGCGGATATTTAAAAAGCCAGTCCTTCAGTGCCAGATTCAGTGCGGCAGTTTCCACTTTTCGCGTAAGCTGTTCGTACATTTTCAGCGCAGTGTTCATGAGATTTTTGATTCCGTCGCTGTTTTTTGCACTCATCGTAACAATCGGCGCCCAGCTCATCTGCCCGAACATGGTCTGAATCCAGTCTTTCGTCTGCTTTATGGCTTTTGCGCTCCTGTCCTGCATTAAATCCCATTTGTTCAGCACGAAAATTATGCCCCGCCCCCGCTCAAATGCCAGCGAAGTGATTTTTTTGTCCTGTTCCGCCAGACCTTCCTGCGCATCAATCATGACAAAAACAATGTCGCATTCGTCCAGCGTTTTTATGGCACGATTCACGGAATAATATTCCACGTTTTCGCTTACTTTCGATTTTCTGCGGATTCCTGCCGTGTCCAGAATCTGAATGTCCCTGCCGTTGTAGCGGAAACTTCCTTCTACCACGTCCCGCGTTGTGCCGGCGTAATCACTGACGATTGATGATTGCGTGTGAGTAAGGGCGTTGCAGAGCGTGGATTTTCCTACGTTCGGTTTGCCCAGAATTGCAATGCGGATGGGAATTTCCTGCTGCGCGCCTTCAGTGACCCTTGAAAAATCCAGATTTTCTACGAGTTTTTCCTGCAAAAGCGAAAGTCCGTCGCCGTGTTTTGCCGAAATCAGCGAAATTTCCTTAAAACCGAATTTCATGCAGTTGTACGCCAGATGTTCGTTTTTTCCGCCTTCAGTTTTGTTCACCGCCACAATCAGTTTTTCAGAATGTTTCCGCAAAAGTGCAATCAGTTCTTCGTCTTCGCCGTTAATTTCTTCCGCGTCAAGCAGAAGCAGAATTCTGTCGGCTTTTTCAAACATGGAAACCGTTTTTTCCACAACCAGGTCATCCATTTCGCTTTCCCGTGACGAAAAATCTCTTGTGAGTTTGTACCCCCCCGTATCCATCAGGTGAACGGGCAGCCCTGAAATAAAGCAGGTTCCTTCCACAGGGTCGCGGGTTACGCCGGGGGTGGGGTCGGTTATGGCACGATTTGTGCGGGTGAGCGCGTTAAAAAGCGTGGATTTTCCTACGTTCGGCCGGCCTGCAATGACAATCAGCGGCAAATTGTTGTAGATTTTGTCGGGAAAAAATTTTTCGCTGCGTTCTTTTCGGCGGCTTTCGATTTCTTTTTTTGCATTCTGCTTTTCGTCGTCGATTTTTTCCGCGGAAATTTCGGACGGTTCAGACTGAATTTTCTGCGCGTCGTCTTTCTGCGGCTTTGGTTTGGAAAAATCCGGCTTGTTTTTTTTATTTTTCTTCATTTTTTTTTACCTGAATTTTTTTTCCGCTAGAAAACTGAACGGTTCGACAGATTTTCCAGTTCCATAATCGAAAAATGTGAAAGCATTTCTTTTATGACGGGAATTCTGCCCGGAGTCATGCTTAAATTCCGCACGCCCATTCCTGCGAGGATAATTGCGCTTTCCTTGTTGCCAGCCATTTCTCCGCAAACCGAAAGAGGAACGTTGAATTTGTACGCGTTAAAAATCGTGCTGCGAATCATCCGCAGAACAGGCAGGCTGAATTCGTTGTAAAGCGGACGAACTGCGGGATTTTCGCGGTCGACGCAAAGTGTGTACTGGGTTAAATCGTTTGTGCCCAGCGAAAAAAACTTGCAGTGGGGGGCGAGTACGTCAGCACAAATTGCCGCGGCTGAAGTTTCCACCATGATTCCGATGGGAACGTCCGGATTAAAATCGATGTTTTCTTCCTTCAGCGAAATCCGCACGCCGTTTGCAATTCCCAGCGCCGTTTCAACTTGCGAAACATCTGTTATCAGCGGTAAAAGAATCTGCAAATTTCCGTAGACGCTTGCCCGGTAAAGTGCGCGAAGCTGCGTCCTGAATGACTGGGGATAATAAAGCGACATACGGATTGCGCGAAGTCCCATCAGCGGATTTTTTTCCTGCACCACGGGAAAATCGGTGTTTTCAAGAATTTTGTCGCCGCCTGCATCAAGCGTACGGATTGTAACGGGCCGGTCGCCCATAAGCTGCAGAACGTATTTGTACGCTTCAAACTGTTCGTCTTCGCTCATGGAAGTCATGTGGGAACCGTGTTTTTTCGTCAGTTTGTTGTAGGAATTCATGAAAAGAAATTCCGTGCGGAAAAGTCCGATTCCGTCTGCTCCGTTGTCCAGGGCAATCTGCGCTTCTTCAGGCATTCCGATGTTGGCGTAAAGTTTAAAAAGCGTGCCGTCTTCGGTTTTTGCAGGAATGTCCTTCAGTTTTTGCAGCGAAATCCGCATTTTTTCTTCGGCAATCATGCGTGCGTTTGCGTTTGTAACTGCCGCAGAATCAGGCTGAATTATGACTTCGCCCATCGTGCCGTCAACAACCACCGTTTCACCGTTTTTTACGACGGAGGAAATTTCACTGATTCCCACCACAACCGGAATTCCGAAACTTTTTGCCAGAATCGCCACGTGACTTGCGCTGCTTCCTTCCGTGAGTACGATTCCCGCGATTTTTCGTCTGCCCAAAATTACGGTGTCGCTCGTTTTCATGGAATAGCCCATGATTACTGAACCGTCGCAAACGTGTTCAATGTCAAACGGCCGGTAGTCGATTAAAATGTCCAGTACGTGATTAAAAACATCTTCTATGTCGCTGGCACGTTCGGCAAGAAAAGAATTATTGCTGCTGCGAAGCATATCGGCGTATTCCTGGATTTTCACGCTCAGCGCAAATTCAATGTTTAAAAGTTTTTTTGTGTAAAAATCCTGCAACTCTTTCATAAAAACGGCGTCGGAAAGCATGATTTTGTACGTTTCAATGACGTCCTTCTGGTCTTTTTTTACGTCGCCGGTCAGATACGAAGAAAGTTTGTCCTGAACCTGCTGGCACGCTGACTGAAGTTTCGTCCATTCGCTTTCGATTTCGTCGGGTGAAATTTTGCGCTTTTCAATTTTGCGCTCCTGCTCTTCGGGAAGAACGAATGCTGTTCCGATTCCGATTCCCCCCGCGGCAGATGTTCCAAGAATTACATTCATTCTTCGATATTACAGCGAAATTTTGATAAAAACAAGTATACCGAATTTTCACTTTCGCGCCAGAATCACCATGGTCTGTGCATTCTGATCGTATTTTTCTCCGTTGAATCCGCCGAAAACCTGTGCGCACGAAAATCCGCAGTTTTTTACGATCATGTCGCGTAATTCCGCCGCCGGATAAAGCCGCTGAACGAAGCAATGTTCCCGCCTGTTTCCGTTTTTATCCAGCAGAATCCATTTTGACCGGAGCCCTTCCCACGCCCCCTCCACCGAAAAATCCGTCAGAACCGTCATGCCGTTCCGCTCGAACCATTCGCCTTCCGTGAAAAATTTCACTGCCGTTTCGCGACTGATGCATTCCAGAATCAGGACGCCGCCTTTTTTCAGCGCAGAAGAAGCGTTCTGTAGAATTTTCATATCCTCCCCCACGGAATCGCAATAGCCGAATGAATTGTAAACGTTTACCGCGCAGTCAAATTTTTTCTGCGACGAAAAATTACGCATGTCACAGTTCAAAAAATCAATCTGCACGTTTTCGTCTTCCGCGGATTCCCTTGCCGCATCCAGAAATTTCTGCATTATGTCCACGCCCGTTACGCGAAATCCCAGAATTGCCAGTTCCACGCTGATTCGTCCCGGTCCGCAGCAGAAATCCAGAACTTCCGCGCCGTCATTCAGCCCGCCCAGTTTTTTTATTGCTTCCGCCGTCCCCCGCGCCTGTGCCCAGTGCTGTGAATCAAACATGACGGGTGCATAGTTCAGCCAGAAATCTTCGTTTTCAAACCATTGCATTTTTTTTCGCCTTTCCGTGGAATTTTTGCAAAATATACAGCGGATTTTTTTTTGCCGCAACGAATTTCTTCCGCGGAAAGTAAAATTTCGCGGCTATTGAATTTTTGCTACTATAATTGTATAGTGTCGCCATGTCGGACAAACAAATTACGGTACTGGATCTTCTGGATTTGGATTTAAAGGGGCAGGACGCCCTGAATATCCGTTGCCTCGCTGGACAAAGCGGACTTTCGCGAAAAATTACCGTTTCCGACATCAACCGGCCGGGTCTGGCGCTTTCGGGATTTTACGAATCTTTTGCCTATCAGCGCGTGCAGCTTTTCGGCAGGGGCGAATTTGCTTACCTGAAAAAAATCGAAGCAGAAGAAAATTACGATTTGATAAAGCAGTTTTTCAGTTACGAAGTTCCGTGCGTCATTTTCAGCCACAGTTTTGTTCCGTCGGAAATTTTCCTTTCGCTGGCAGAAGCGTCGGGCTGTGCGGTTTTGCAGACTGATTTAACTTCGTCGGATTTTTTGCAGCGTCTTTTGCGGATTTTTGCCAATCTTTTCGCGCCGAAACAAAGCATTCACGGTGTTATGGTTGAAGTTTACGGAATCGGAATTCTGTTGATCGGTGAAAGCGGCGTGGGAAAAAGCGAAACTGCGCTGGAACTGGTGGAACGCGGACATCGGCTTGTTGCAGACGACATCGTGGAAATCCGGTGCGTAAACGGAAACGAAATTCTCTGTCGCGGCGCAAACAAAATCATCAGTCACCACATGGAAATCCGCGGACTGGGCATAATCAACATTGCGCAGCTTTACGGCGTCGGTGCAATCCGTGACCAGAAGGAACTTCAGCTCATAATCAAACTGGAAGCGTGGGATTCTACAAAAGTTTACGACCGCGTGGGCACTGAAACGAACATGAAGGAATATCTGGGCGTGAAACTTCCGCTGATTGAAATTCCCGTTCGGCCCGGACGAAATTTGCCGATTATCATTGAAGCGGCTGCCATGAACGAGCGATTAAAGACAATGGGTTATTTTTCCGCGAAAGAATTCAATCAGAATATTTTGCGGTGGATTGAAACCGGGGAAGCGCAGAAAGCGTTCTACGGAAACGACGATTATTGACAAAAAACGCTGAAAATCCGTCAGCTTTTTTTATACAGATTTGCGTTGCAAATTTGGCGCGTTCATTGAGCGTGCAAAAATCCCAACGAAGGAAGTACATTGTGACCGAAAAAATACTTACAGTCAGAAACCGTGCAGGAATCCATGCGCGACCGGCGGCGTTAATTGCCCAGACAGCAAACAAATTCGCATCGGAATTGATTCTGGAAAAAGATTCAATTACCGTAAATGCAAAATCTATAATGGGCGTTATTACAATGGCTGCCGGCTACAACACTACGCTGACTTTGCGGGCTGACGGCGCTGACGAACAGCAGGCGGCTGAAGCAATCCTGAATCTTTTTGAAGCAAAATTTGAAGAGGACTAGCCTTTATGAAGAATTTGACTGACCGCCAGAGGGAAATTCTGGAATTTATTTCGGAATCCACCGAGGCGAACGGTTTTCCGCCGACGATTCGTGAAATCAGTGAAAATTTCGGAATTTCGCTGCGTGCCGTTCAAGACCACGTTGTTGCATGCCAGAAAAAAGGATTTTTGTCCCAGAGCCAGAAGCGCTCGCGTTCTTTCCGCGTAATAAAAGACGAATTCAAAAAGCCGTTTACTGCGAAAGTTCCTCTTGTGGGCGACGAAAATGCCGTGGGCGGACGAATTCTCTGCGAAGAAAACATCAATAAATACATCGACATTGCCGAGCCGTTCGTTCAGCCGGGAAAATCTTACTTTGCCATGCACGTTCGGGGCGAAAGCATGATAAACGCCGGAATTCTGGACGGAGACCTGGCGGTAATCGAACAGGCGCAGATTGCTTCGGAAGGGCAGATTGTGGCGGCAGTGGTAAACGATTCCATTACGTTGAAACGATTTTTCCGCGACAACGAACAAATCCGTCTGCAAAGCGAAAATCCTGAAATTCAGCCCATTTACACAAACGACGCGCAGATTGAAGGCGTAATGGTGGGGCTGGTGCGGAAGTACTGATGGCGGGCGAAGTCTACCTTTTTACCGGACCTGAAGCGGGCGAAAAAAACGACGCGCTGGAAAACATAAAGCAGGCGGCGCGAAAGGCAAAAGGCGAAATCGAAGAGCACAAATATTATGCGGGCGACATCCGGACTGCGGATCTGGTGGCGGAACTTCAGGGGCAGAGTCTTTTTTCTCCGTCTCTTTTTGTAACCGTGCGGAATGCCGAGCAGATTAAACTGAAAGGCGACGTTGATTTGCTTCTGTCATGGATAAAAGTTGCGGATGCTTCACAAAATACGCTTGTTCTTCTTTCCGACGAAAATTCCATCGACCGGAAAATCGAAAGTGCCGTTGCTTCAGACCACAAAAAAATCTTTTGGGAAATGTTTGAAAACCAGAAGCCGCAGTGGGTGGAAAAATTTTTCAGGAAAAACGGATTTTCAGTTTCCCGCGACGCCGTAACGGAAATTCTTGAAATGGTAGAAAACGACACTGAAACGTTAAAAAACGAGTGTTCCCGATTCTTTTACTGCTTCGACAGGAGCCATCTGATTTCCGCGGAAGACGTGGACAAAATTCTTTCCCACAATCGCGAAGAAAATGCATTTACGCTGTTCGATGCCATGGCTGATTCCGCAAAAAGTCCCGTGGAACGGTTTGAAAACGCACTGGAAATTTTTCAGAAAATCCGCGCCACAAAAGATTCGGGTACGACGACTTTAATTGCCGGTTTAACTTATTGCTTCAGGCAGCTGAACGTTTACCATTCACTTTTCGCCGGAGGAAAAATTCCCGCGGAACTTCAGCTGAAATCAAACGGATTCGCCGGAAAAAAAGTCCGCGAAAAATACGACCGCGCCAGACGAATCTGGACACCCGGAACCGTTTCATCGATTCTGGCACTTTTGTCCGCTACCGACATGGCAATCCGCGAAACCGGCACCGCACTGGAAGAAACTTACGCCACCGAAATGATTTACTCCATCGTGATTAAAAACGGCATTTTCTGCGCGGATTATTTTTCAAACGGTGTTTGAGTTTTTTTTTGTCACACCCTGACATCGACATGGATTTTTTTTGCGAAGTTTTCGCGCTTTTTCTTTTTTTTGCAAAATACCTTTTGCATTGTCTTTTTAAAAACTTGCGTTTTTTGCTTTCAAAGCGATGCTTTGGATTTTTTTTAAAGGGATTTAAGATTCTTTTTTTAAA
>CAZACA010000093.1:0-7741 GCA_964483515.1 uncultured Treponema sp. | reverse complement strand
TGAAAAAAAATCGTGCTGAAAAAAAATCGTGCTGAAAAAAAATCGTGCTGAAAAAAATCGTGCTGAAAAAATTTTACTGCATAAAAAAAACCGCACAAAAAGCGCGGCTTTTATTTTACTCCGACGAATATTCCACCAGAGTCGTTACGTTGATTTCGCCCAATTTTTCGCGGTAACCCAGAAACGGCAGACCGATTACGCCAAAAACTTCGCTTACTTTCGCACCGCCTTTTGCCATAAGTTTTGCTGCGGCCGCTAAAGTTCCGCCGGTGGCAACCAGGTCATCCACGAGCAGAATATTTTGTCCTGCCTGAACATCCGCAGTGTGCACTTCGATTTCGGCGCTTCCGTATTCCAGATTGTACGACTCGCTGAACGTTTTGCCCGGAAGTTTTCCTTTTTTGCGAATCAGAATCAGCGGAATTCCCATGTCGCGGGCAAAAGGTGACGCAAAAATAAATCCGCGGGACTCAATTCCTGCCACCGCATCGATTTTTTTGTCCTTATAAAGTTCCGCCATCCGCTGAATGCAGTAACCGAATGCATCGGGCCGGCGCAAAATTCCCGTGATGTCGTAGTACAGAACGCCTTTTTTCGGAAAATCCGGAACGCGGCCGATTGCCTTATCTAAAATTTCAAAATCCTTCGACATAAAACCTCCGGAAAAAAATTATAATCGCAGCACGGTCAAAATGCAAATTTGCCTTACCAGAAATGCGCGGCGTAAAAATCCGAAAATTTTGAAAGTTCCGCGTCAAACGATTCGTAGCCCATTTCTTCCGCGAGAGTTTTTTTTCCGCTGAAAAGATTCGTGCCCAGTCCCAGCCGTTCGCCGTCAACGGAAAATCCCATGGCAGAAAGAACCGTGGGAAACATATCCTGCGCAGTGAAGCACCTGTTTTTTTCCGCCGATTTTTCTGCGCGGGGAGCGTTGATAAAACAATCGTAAACCGTTCGGTCGCTGAATTTTTCGCCTTCCACCAGAAGACTGTCCATCCGCGGATGGTCGCCCGAAATTACAATCAGCGTGTCCTTAAAAAAATCCTGCGCCTTTATCCACTGAACGAAATCGTAAATCTGGGAGTCGGCACAGGAAATTACGTTGCAGGCAGGAAGTGAAAATTCGTCAGGACAAATTTTGCAGACGTAGCCTGAATAAAAATGCGTGTCCACTGTCAGAATCGTCAGATTAAACGGCGAAGAATTTTTCGACAGACGCAGAAGTTCGTCCCGCGCAATTTTGTACAGAATCTGGTCTTCAATTCCCCACCAGACAAAATAATCCAGCGGCACGATTCGTTTTTCCTTGGCTTCGTAAAGGTCGAAAACTTTGTACGAACCGTTCTGCTCAAAAAATTTTTTTCGTCCGCCGAAATTTCCGTCGCTTCCGCAAAGAAATTCGTTCGTGTATCCTTTCTGCTTTAAAATGTCGCCGATGGAAACGATGGATTCCGCGGAATTTTTAAAAAGCCCCATGGAATTTCCCTGAAACGGAAAATTGAACGGAATGCCGGTACTCGTGGAAAAAAGCGCGCCCATTGTCCAGCTGGAACCGCTTCCGGAACGAAATCCGCCCAGACCGTCCGATTCGGAAAAATTCACGTTTTCTTCTGCAAGATGCGAAAGATGCGGAATTAAATTTTTTCCGCCCGCCGATGAATCCGCCGAATGCGCATAAGTCGTTTCCATGCTTTCAAGATAAATCCAGATTAAATTTTTTCCGCTGCCTGAAATTTTTTCCGCGTCAGGTTCAACGTAAAAATTTTCGTAAATCGACGACTTGTCGCTGCGCCTCTGATAAAATTCCTTTACGCCCAGAAAATTCCAGATTGCACAGACTGCGTAGACAAAAATCAGCAGAACAGACGCCACGCAAAAAATGTAGAAAAAATTTTCCACGTCGAATTTTTTCTGCTTTTTTAAAATCCGCACTGAAATATACAGATGAGATTTTTTAAAAATCGCGCAGAAAAAGAAAAAGAAAAAAATCGCTGCACAGAAAAACGCAACTTTTAAAAACAGAAACCGCAGGAACGTCAGAAAAAAACTGAAGTCGCCGCCCTGAACGGGATTCTGCAATGTGTACAGAATTCCTTCCAGCCCGACGGTGAAATTTTGCCTGAACCAGTTGAAAATCGTCAGCAGAAAAAAATCCGCGAACGATGCTGAAGTGAAAAAAATTTTCAGTGCATTATTTTTTTTCCGCGTCATTTTTTTTCTCGAACAGAAACCGAATCTGAATCACTTCGGTGAAAATTACAAAAACAAAATAAAGCACGAGCACCGAAAAAAGCGAAACCATCGTGAACAGAACCGAATCTGCTGAAATCGCCGAACCCGAACGCAAAATCCGGAAGAAAAATCGGAGCAGAAGATACACCGCAATTTTTGACGCGATTAAATTCAGCACGCAAAAAAACGGATAGACGAAAAAAAAGTTGAAGAAATTCGCGGAAGAAAAATTTTTGAATTTTACCAGACGCTCACGCTTCAAGTACAAAAATGCTCCTACGGCAGGAACCACAAAAAGATTGATGAATGCAATTAAGTTTTTCATGATGACATTATAAACGGGGGGGGGGGGGCAAATGTCAAGAGGAATTCACGATTTTTTTAAAAATTTTTTGTTTTTTTTTCGGAAATTTTTGCCCTACTCCTTTACTTCCACGCTTCCCATGGAAATTCGTTTTTCACGCACGCCGAACAGAAATTTTTCCAGGGAATCAGCGTCGCCGTCCTGAATCATTTTTTTCAGCCGTGCAAAGGACGATTCAAATTTTTCCATGTGGGACAAAAGTTCCGCGCCGTTCGCCAGAAAAAGTTCAGTCCACAGCGGTGCGTTTATCATGGCAATCCGCGTCAAATCCTCGAAACTTCCGCCGCCGAATGACGTTACCCGCAAATCTTCCGCGCTGTCCACCAGAGCAGAAGCAATCACGTGGCAGAGCTGGGACGTAAATGCGATTTTGTGGTCGTGAATTTTTGCCGAAGTTTCCACAATCCGCCCGAAGCCCATGGACGAAACAAGAAATTTAAAAAATTCCAGATTTTCCGCGCGATTTTTTTCCACGGGCATGATGATGTAATTATGATTTTTAAAAACCACGCCGCCTGATGAAGCAAATCCTTCCCGCTCGCTGCCTGCCATGGGATGACCCAGAATAAAATCCACGTCGTCCCGCAGAATTTCGTTCAGCGAAGAAAAAATTTCCGCCTTTACGCCGCTGATGTCCGTAACGATTGCGCCGCTTTTAAACGAATTTTTGTGCTGCACCAGAAATTCTTTCGTGGCATGAGGATAAAGGCAGACGAAAACCATGTCGCACCGTGAAATCATTTTGTCCGCATCTTCCGCCGAAAATTTTCCGTCGATTACGCCCTGATTTTCCGCCAGAGAAAGTGACGATTCGTTTTTGTCCCAGGCGAAAATTTTTCCCGACGCCGAAGCAACCGAAAGCACGTTTTCGCGGATTGATTTTGCAATGGAACCGCCCATGAGACCGAGCCCCGCGATTCCGTAAGTCAAACTGGCAGGATTTTTCACGTTTACCTCATCCGATTTTTCGTTACATGGTTTTGCCTTCTACCGCCGCGTATTTTCCCAGTTTTTCCATGAGTTCGCCGAAAGATTCCGGGGAAAGCTGCTGGCTTGCGTCGCTCCATGCTTTTTCAGGGCAGCAGTGCACTTCGATTTCAAGTCCGTCAGTTCCGGCAGCCACCGCTGATTGCGCCAGAGTTCCTACCATCCACCGGATTCCGCATGCATGACTCGGATCGATTACGACCGGCAGATGGGAAACTTTATGCAGATAGGGAATTGCGCTTACGTCCAGACAATTCCGCGTGTATCCGTCGAACGTCCTGATTCCGCGCTCGCAAAGAATTACGTTTTCGTTTCCGTTCGCCATGATGTATTCCGCGCTCATCAAAAGTTCGTTGATTGTGCCGGAAAGTCCGCGCTTCAGCAGAACCGGCTTGTGAAATTTTCCCAGTTCCTTCAGCAAATCGAAATTCTGAAAATTCCGCGCGCCCACCTGAATCAAATCGACATTTTCAAAATATTTCAGTTCGCTGATTGCCATGAGTTCCGTGCAGACAGGAAGCCCCGTTTCTTTTTTCGCCTGCTCCAGAAGACGGATTCCTTCCTGACCGAGCCCCTGAAAACTGTAGGGAGAAGTCCGCGGTTTGTACGCTCCGCCCCGAAGAATCCGCGCGCCTGCTTTTTTTACTGCAACCGCTGCATTCATAATCTGCTCTTCGCCTTCCACCGCGCAGGGACCTGCAATGACCGGAACAGTTTTTCCGTCGCCGATTCTGCATTCAGTTACGCCAGGCTGATTCGCGCCCACAACCACAACCGAATTTTCCGGATGAAACGAACGGCTCGCCATTTTGTACGGTGCACTGACACGTTCCGCGCTTTCAACGATGTCCTTTGCAAGAAAATCTTCCGGCGTAAATTTTGAAGTGTCGCCCAAAAGACCGATAATCGTTTTGTCAACGCCCGTGGAAATGTGGACGCCCAGACCTTTCTGCTTCACTTCCTCCACAAATTCGTTGATGGCTGATTTTGAAGCGTCTTTTTTTAAAATAACTATCATTTTTTCCTCCGAAAAATTTTTCCGCTGAAAATGCAAAAAAAAAGAACCCTCCGCGGAAGGTTCACAAGTTCAGTAAAGCACAATTCGCTTCGGCGAAACCTTCCGCTCTGCACGAGAAAACCAATAAAATTCGAAGTAAAGGTAAGCAGGTGAAAAACCGTCGAAAGTCATCGCCAAAGGAATTGCGTTTTGCATGGGCGCATTCTATCATCGCATAAAAATACTGTCAATAGAAACACGGCGGAAAATTTCCTCCGAATCCCTTTTGAAAAAAAACAAAACGTGCTAAGATTCCGCCACTATGGATTTAATCAAAAAACTCGACGAACTTTCAATCAGATACAGAGAAATTTCCGCGTTAATTGCCGACGCTCAAATCGTAAAAGACCAGAAAAAATACAGGGAAATCATGCGTGAAAATCAGCAGCTCACGGAACTCATGGCGCTTTACGACGAATACAAAAAAATTCTCCGCGGAATTGAAGAATCCACCCTGATGATTACCGAAGAAGACGACCACGACATGAAGGAACTTGCCCGCGACGAACTTAAAGAACTGGAAGAAAAAAAGCCGCGAATCGAAGAAGAAATCAAACTGAAACTCATTCCCCCCGACCCGCTGGACGAAAAAAACATCATTCTGGAAATCCGGAGTGCAGCCGGCGGAGACGAAGCAAGCCTTTTTGTGCGCGACCTCTGGGAAATGTACTGTCACTTAGCCGAACGAAAAAACTGGAAATGCGAAACCATGGAAGCCCAGGAAACTGAAGTCGGCGGATTCAATAAAATCGTTACGTCCATTACGGGCAAATTTGTCTACGGAACCTTGCGGTGGGAATCCGGAGTGCACAGGGTTCAGCGCGTACCTGCCACCGAAAGCCAGGGCAGATTGCAGACTTCCACGGTTACTGTTGCAGTCCTTCCCGAAGCCGAAGAAGCCGAAGTCAACATAAAACCGGGCGACGTTCGTGTAGACGTAATGCGTGCAGGCGGACCCGGCGGACAATGCGTCAACACCACGGATTCAGCAGTCCGTCTCACCCACATTCCCACGGGAATCGTCGTAATTCAGCAGGATCAGAAAAGCCAGATAAAAAATAAGGAAAAAGCGTGGCAGGTTTTGCGTGCGCGACTTTTCGACCTGGAACAGAGCAAACTCGATGCAGAGCGTTCTTCCGCGCGAAAAAGCATGGTAGGAAACGGCGACCGTTCTGAAAAAATCCGCACGTACAATTATCCCCAGGACCGCGTCACCGACCACAGGATAAATTTGAGCCTGCACAATCTTCCGGGATTCATGATGGGCAACATGGACGAAATGCTCGATGCGCTGAACGTTTACGCCAAAGAAGAAAAATTCAACGAAATCGATTCGTAAAATGACGCTGCAAAATTTCCGCGAAAAAAAAATCCGCGAACTGAAAGAATCTTTTTCTGCACCGGTTTTTTTGCCGCAGCAGAATTCCGTTTCCCTTGACGTGGACCTGCTGATTTCTTCCGTGCTGAAAAAAAACCGCACATGGATTTTGTTCCACCGCGAATTCATTCTGGACGAAAAAATGCAGTCGGAAATTTCCGCGCTGGTAGAAAAACGGAAAACCGGTCTGCCCGTTGCGTACATCCTGCAAAAAAAAGAATTTTTCGGAACGGAATTTGAAGTTTCGCCTGCCGTGCTCATTCCCAAACCCGACACCGAAATTCTCGTGGAAAACGCGCTGAAAATCATTCAGGAAAAAACCGAAAGCAATCCGAAAAAAATTCTTCAGCTGTGCGACATGGGCTGCGGAAGCGGATGCGTGGGAATCAGCATTTTAAAATTTCTTGCAGAAAAAAAAATCGTTCCGGCTGAAATTTTTCCGCGGATGTTTTTTGCCGACATTTCACCGGACGCACTTGAAATCGCAAGGGCAAACGCAAAAAAAATTTTACGCGCTGAAATTTTTTCCAGATCGGTTTTCATTCAGAGCAATCTTTTTGAAAATTTTCCGCGGTCAAAAAACGGAATTTTCGACGTAATAATTTCAAATCCGCCTTACGTTCCTTTTTCCGTTACGCGGGAACTTTTGCAGGACGGACGAAGCGAACCGGCCGTTGCACTTTGCGGCGACGTAAAAAAAGACGGCACGATTTCTGACGCGGACGACGGAATCAGCGTGATAAAAAATTTAATTCTGGAATCGAAAGATTTTTTAAATCCGCGGGGAAAAATAATTCTTGAAACGGGCGAATACAACGCAGAAAAAACCGAATCGATTTTAAAAAATTCAGGATTCGTTCAGACGAAAATTTTTTGCGACCTGGAAGGACAGTTCAGAAATGTCATGGGAACAATCAGCAGAAAACGCTAACCGGAAACTCATCGAAATAAAATCCGCGGCGAAAAAAAATTCCGTACCGATCATGCAGGACGAAACTGCACGATTCATCTGCGGCTACATAAAAAATCACGGCGTGGAATCGGTTCTGGAAATCGGCAGCGCAGTGGGATATTCGGCAATCAGTTTTGCGCTCGTGTCGGAAAAAATAAAAGTCACCACAATCGAAATCGACATTGACCGTGTAATCCGCGCGAAAGAAAATTTTAAAAAAGCAGGCGTCGAAAAAAAAATCGAAATCATTCACGCGGACGCACTGGAATGCACGCTGAACGGAAAATTCGACCTGATTTTTATCGACGCGGCAAAATGTCAGTACCGGAAATTTTTTGAAAAATTCAGCGGAAATCTTTCTGAACGCGGCGCAATCGTAAGCGACAACCTTCTGTTCCACGGAATGGTTCGGGACGAAAGCCTTACGCGAAGTTACAGCACGCGAAAAATGGTACGGAAAATCAGGCGGTACACGGAATTTCTGCGGGAAAGCACGGAATTTCACACGGATTTTTTTGAAATCGGCGACGGAATTTCAGTCACCACGCGGAAAAAAAATTTCGCGGATTTTGCTGCGGAAAATTTAAAAATTTCAGGCGGAAAAAATTTCGACGTTTTTAAAATCGATGACGAAAAAAATTTAAAACTTTTTGCACCGGACGTTCCGGAAGAAACCGCGCTTTCAGAATTCCGCAATTCACTTTTTCTGGAAAATCAAAAAATTCCTGCTGAAAAAATTTTTGAAATTGTCCGCGTAAAAAACCGGTTCGG
>CAZACA010000092.1:0-7833 GCA_964483515.1 uncultured Treponema sp. | reverse complement strand
CACATGAAACAAATTTCTTTGTAAAAATAAAATTTTTTGAAGGAAATTGCAGAAGATTTTTTATAAAAGATAAAAAATCAAAAGTTTTTAAGGAAATTTATTTTTTTTTGTATAGAAAATAAACTATTTTTCTAACCGGAGAACTTTTGAACCGCGTTCAGGATTCCATTTTTTCCGTCGCTCTTCCGGAAGAGACTCTACTGATGAAACTGAAAATCCAAGTTTTTCAAACCAATCGGCGGTTTGTGTTGTAAGCAAAAAAATTCCCCTGGAATTCTGTGATTCTGCGCGTTTCACGAGAAACTTTATGATTTTTTGACCGATTCCTATGTGTGAAAAAGATTCGTCTACCGCTACGCCTGCGATTTCCGTTTGCCCGTCGGTGTAGGGAATGAGGGAAGCGCACGCACGGATAATTCCGTCCAATTCGTAAACGATGTAGTTTCTGAAATTTTCCGCTAAAGATTCCCGTGTTCGCGGAAGTAAAATTTGCTTTTCAATAAACGGCTGCATTAAGTTCAACACGGAATTTATATCTTCTCGCTTCATGTCGCGGATTTTTTCGTAGCCGCTGGAATAAATCATGGTGCCGGAACCTAAATCGCTGAAAATTTCACATGGAACAATTCCGTCTAAAGATCCGTTTAAAATGTGAACTCGCGGAACTCCGGAAAGACAGGCAGATTTTGCTTTGTTCAGCAAAAGGAATATTTTTTCGTGCAATTTTGAATTCGTTTCATGTGAAACATTTTTTTCATTGATGTTTTTTTCTAAAACTACCGAATGTTTGGTATTTTCAGCATTTGAATCCGCGGAATTTAACAACGGTTCGTTTATTTTTAAAAATTCGTCTACTTCGTCCAGATTCAGTGCAGGAATATTTTCGTCTTCGGCAATTTCAATCGATTTGGGAATCTTGAAATTTTTTCCGTTGATTTCCGCGCCCGGCACAAGAAAAAAAAGTTTGTCCGCCTTTAAATGAATCGCAATCTGCTGCGATAACTCTATTGAAGAAATATTGTAGGGTTTTCCTGACAAGCTCCAGCCGATGCATGGAAAAATCGGAATGAAACCATTTTCCAGAATCGTATTGATGGACTCGGTTTGCAATTTGTCGATTTCGCCGCTTGTGCCGTAGTCGAATCCGTTTACAATGCCTTTTCCTCTTGCGCGCACCCAGTTTCCGATTACTGCGGTTTTTCCTTCGCCGGCAAATGATGTCATTACGCGGTTTGAAACGTCGAACGCTGCCATTTTTATCAGCGGCATTGCATCGTCTTCTGTGACGCGGCAGTTTTCGTGGATTGTCCAGCCGATTCCTGATTTCGATAAAATTTCGCTTATCCTTCCGCCCGCCCCCGGAACAACGATAACTTTCAGTCCTGCTTCGTGAATCATGCAGATGTCCCTGACGTGATTTGCGAAAACCGGGCTGTCAATCAGCGTGTCATCGATATAAATTATAACAGTTGAATTTTTAAATTTTTTTACGTATCTGATTGCGTCGCGGATTCTTTCTGCTTTTTCGCGGATTTCGGTTCTGTCCATGGCGAAAATTATTGTGCAATCGGTGGCGCGTGTCAATTCCGCACGAAACGAATATAACAAATCGTTATTGAATCGAAAAAAAATTGTACTGCACTAGACACTCAATCCGGAATATGCTATAGTCTCGCACATCAGGGCTCTTAGCTCAGCTGGTACGAGCGTCTGGTCTACACCCAGAATGTCGGGGGTTCGATCCCCTCAGAGCCCAGAAGACTTCATGTTCCGCATGAGGTCTTTTTTTTATGCCTGGAGAAAAAATGAAAGCGATGACGATTCTCTATGAAGTAAAGGGCGCACTCTACGTTAATCTGACGAATCGATGCAACTGTTCCTGCGTTTTTTGCATCCGGCGGAATGCTGATTGCGTTTACGACGAAACCGATTCCCTCTGGCTGGAACACGAACCGACTTTTGCCGAAGTAAAATCCGCGTTTGAAAAAATCGATTTGTCGCGCTTCAAAGAAATCGTTTTTTGCGGATACGGCGAACCCACCTGCGCACTGGAAGTTCTTTTGCAGACGGCGCATTTTTTAAAAGAAAATTTTTCCATTCCGCTCCGGCTGAACACAAACGGACTGGGCTCGCTTTACAACAAAAAAAATATCGTTCCGCTTTTTGAAAATTTATTCGACGTAATTTCCATCAGCCTGAACAGCAGCGAAAAAAAATCCTACGACGAAATTTCAAATCCTGAAGAAAAAAAATTTGCCTTCGGTGAAATGCTGAAATTCGCGCGTGAAAGCAGACGCATTGCAAAAAAAATCGTAATGACGACCGTGGACGGATTCATTTCAAAAGAAGACGAAGAAAATTGCCGCCGAATCTGCCGCGAAATCGGTGCCGGCTACAGAATCCGCGAATATTCCGCGCCTGAAAAATGAAAAGTCCGCTTACAACTTTATGCTACATCGAAAAAGACGACTCGTACCTGATGATTCATCGCGTCACGAAAGAAAACGACATTAACCGCGGAAAATGGATTGGCGTGGGCGGTCATTTTGAAAACGGCGAAAGTCCCGAAGACTGCCTCGTCCGCGAAGTAAGGGAAGAAACTGGACTCACGCTGAATTCGTTCAGGTTCCGCGGAATCGTAACTTTTTTGTCCGACGACGACCCTGCCGAATATATGTGCCTTTTTTCCAGCGATGATTTTTCCGGCGAAATTTCAGAATGCGACGAAGGAAAACTCGAATGGATAAAAAAATCGGAATTCAGGAAACTGGAGCATTGGGAAGGCGATCTGATTTTTCTGGATCTGCTTGAAAAAAATGCGCCGTTTTTTTCGCTGAAACTTGTCTACAGAAACAAAAAACTCGTGAACTGGATTCTGCATTAGCGGCCGGATCCGAATCGAAAAAATTTGAATCCGGCACGAAAATTATTTTTTTAAAAGAACTGCAAACGGATTGTATTTTTCTCCGTCATCATCCTGCGCGCCCAGATATTCCTGAGCAATTTTTTCTTCTTCGCTGGAAACCACCGGCGAAAGGGAAACGCGTTTTTCTTCCGCATCGATTTTTTCGATTACGACAGGAATTTTTTCTCCCGGATGATAAATTTTTTTCAGGTTCGTCTTGCGCTCCACGGGAAGTTTTGAAACGTGAACCAGTCCGTCGATTCCGTCCGCCACCGAAACGAAAATTCCGAATTCTGCAATCCGCGAAATTTTTCCTTCGATTTTTGTTCCCGCGCTGAATTTTTCGCTGAAATTTTTCCACGGATCTTCTTCCAGTGCTTTCATGGAAACGCTTACTTTTTGATGCGCCCAGTCCGCCCGGATTATTTTTACGCGGATTTTCTGCCCTTCCGTGAGGACGTCCGAAACTTTTTCAACGCGTGCATGGGAAATTTCTGAAACCGGCAGAAGCGCCTGAAATCCGCCCAAATCCACGAACGCGCCGTAAGATTCCAGGGATTTTACCGTGCATTCCGCCGTTTCGCCTTCCGTGAATTTTTGTGAAAGCGATTTTATTTTTGCCGATTCATTTTCTTCCTGGATGATTCTGTTTGACACGACGATATTCCGTCCGTCGTTTTTAAATTCAAGGATTTTAAAATTTAATTTTTCGCCGATCCATTCCGACGGTTCTTTTTTCTGCCTGAAACCCATCTGCGAATACGGACAGAAAGCACGCACTCCGCCGATTTCCACGTCGAATCCGCCCTTTGTTTCCGCCGTAACTTTTCCTTCCAGCGGCAGCGAATTTCTGAATGCATTTTCCAGCGCAGATTTACCGGCATTTTTTCCGCCGATTTTTGCCGCAAAATGAAGTTCGCCGTTTTTTTCGCCCGTAAAAAAAACTTTGATCCTGTCGCCTTCCTTTACGCTGCAGACTGAATTTTCGTCCGTGAATTCCGATTTTTCCACGATTCCTTCGCTTTTCGTTCCCAGATCAATGAAAATCGTATCGTCAGAAACTGCAACGACTTCGGCTTCCACCTGCTGAAACGGTTCGTATAAATTTTTCATTTTCACCTCGCGGAAAGTATAATCCATGCAAAAAATTTTCTCAACGAAACGGAAATTCGGTTTGATTGTGCAAAATAACAAAAAATGTTAAATTGTCGCCATGAACGAATATGTTGCCCTCTGCGCAATCGGTGCGGAGAAAATTCTTGGAAACGAAATCAAAAAAAACGGATATAAAATCAGCAGCGAAAAAAAAACGGCAGGACGCGTTTCTTTTTCAGGCGATGATTCTGCCATGTATCGTGCGAATTTTTGCTTCAGGACAAGCGACCGTATTTATCTTCTGGCAGGAAAATTTCACGCGGAAAATTTCGACGACCTTTTCGACGGATGCTACCGGATTGGCTGGCAGAATTTTTTCCGGAAAGACGTGCGCGTTACGGTAGACAAAGTCCGATGCCACAAAAGCCGGATCGACAGCGAGCGGACGGTTCAGGCAATGATACAAAAATCCATTTATCAGAAACTTGGCGACTCATGGCGGATGAATTCACTTCCTGAATCAGGCGCGAATGTTGACGTACGCGTTTACATTGAAAACGATGAAGCAACCGTTCTGCTGGACACAAGCGGCGAAGCACTGCACAAGCGCGGCTACAGGACTGACGGCGGAGAAGCGCCTCTCCGGGAAACGACTGCTGCGGTCATTCTTCAGGAAATGACATGGCGGCGAAAAATTCCCCTGCACGATGCTTTTTGCGGAAGCGGAACGATTGCCATTGAAGCGTGCCTTTATGCCCACAATATTGCGCCGGGCCTCGGAAGAAATTTCGCCTACGAAAATTTTTCGTTTTACGATGCAAAAAAATCGCTGGAAATAAAAAAAGAAGAAGCCGCAAAAATCCGCACTGACGTAGAATGCAGGATCACGGGAAGCGACATTTCCGCGGAAGCCGTTCAGCGTTCCAGACTGAATGCAGAACATGCGTGCGTTGCTGCCGGTCGTGCGTTACAGCTCATCGGAAGCGATTTGCGCATTGAACGACCTGATTTTACTCAGGCTGATTTTTCAGAACTTCGCGCGCCCTACGAAAACGGACTTCTGCTGGGAAATCCGCCCTACGGAGAACGACTCGGCGACACTGAACTGGCACGGGAACTTTATAAAAAAATGCAGTCGCTCCGGGAAGATTTTCCGCTCTGGCAGATGGGATTCATTACGAGCCAGAAATCCTTTGAAGAATTTTTCGGCAAAAAAGCCGATTCGGTCAGACCGCTGAAAGCCGGCAACCTTGACACCGCGCTTTACATTTACAGGTAAAAAAAATGTCGATCGTCGTAGAACACGAAAAACGGAAACGCGAAATTCTGGAAAAATCGCTGCAGCTTTTTACTGAAGACGGTTACGAAGACGTTACGTTTCAAAAAATCGCGGACAAATGCGGAATCACGCGGACAACGCTCTACATTTATTTCAAGAACAAACGCGAAATTTTTTTGTGGAGCATAAAACTTCTGACGGGCGGACTGGAAAAAGAACTGGGCGAAATCATCCGCAGCACGGAATTCGATTCGGCGGAATGCCTCGGACGGATGATGAAAAAAATTCTGGACATTTCCGAAGAAAACCGTGAATTTTTCCGCGTACTGAAAATGTATCTGATGCAGCTGGAAAAAAGCGGCGTGGACGTAAACGAACGCGTAACGAGGCGCGTAATAAAAATCCGTCATCTTCTGAGCATGGTAATAATCCGCGGACAAAAAAAGGGCGAAATAAAAAAAGTTCCCGTGCGTCAGCTGGATTCCCTTTTTTACGGAATTCTCGAAACGTCGGCTTTTCATCTGGGCGTGCTGAATAAAAACGATCTGGACGAGTCGCGGAAACTCGTGGATTTTCTTGTGGAAGAATTCCGCGAAAAAAAATAATTCGGCGAGGCAAAAATGAATTTTCCTGCGGTTGGTTTTCCCATTTTAATTTGCACGATTCCTCTTGCGGCACTTTTTGTGTGCATGGCGATTCTTGTGGAAGGATTTTCCGTCCGCCGCGGAATTTTTTCGGTTCTGCTGGGAATTCTGTGCGTGGCTCCGATTCTCCTGCTGCTGGAATTTTTCGATTCGTTTCCGTCGGCAAAATCACTTGCAGGAATTTTTTTCAGGAGCGTGGTGGTCAGCGGACTGATTGAAGAATCCGCGAAGGCCCTGACCATGATTTCCATTCCGTACAGAAAAAATACGCTGAAAACTTTTTTCTGTTACGCAGTTTTAACCGGTGCGTCGCTGGGCTGCTTTGAAACGCTGATTTATTCCGTGGGCTACGAAAAATTCGAATTCCGCATTTTAACCGCCGTCGTCCTTCATGCTTCCTGTGCGGGACTTTCAGGAATTTTTGTCTGGAGCGCAAAAGGCGGCAGGGCGAAAATTTTCTGCTTTGTTCTGGCGGTGGTTCTGCACGGAATTTACAATTATTTTGCAGGATTCAGGCGCGGAAGTTTTTTCTTCTGGTTTTCGTTCGTGGTGGTTCTGATTTCGGTTGTGGAATGCAGGATTCGCTATCGTTCGGCAATGGAAAATTAAATTTTTTTCCGCGGATTTTTTTCGTTTTTAAAAATTCATGCCAGGCAGTTTTCGCAGATTCCCCAGATGTTCGTCTGAGATTTTTTTGCGAGGAATCCTTTCGGGACGACTGATGACGAAATTTCCGCCGTTCCCAGAATGTCGAAAATTTTTCCGCATTCCGTGCATTTGAAGTGAATGTGATTCGATGTGTCCGCGTCGTATCGTAATTCGCCGTCTTCGATGGTTACCGTCTGAATCAGGTTGCAGTCCGAAAACTGCCGCAGCGTGTTGTAAATCGTCGTGCGCGAAAGCGTGGGCATGGTCTGCGAGAGATTTTCGTAAATCGTTTCCGCGGTGGGATGAACGGGATTCTTTACCAGAAAATCGTAAATCGCCATCCGCTGTACAGAAGGCCGAATGTTGTTGTCAGAAAGTTTTTTTGCAATTTCGTCTTGGGTCATCTGCGTCATTTTGTTTTTCCTTTTTTTTCTGAACCCGAACTGCCCGCAAAGGCAGCCCGAATTTTTTTTTATTTAAAATAGCGTTCCAGAAGTCCCCTGAATCCGGCTCCGTGGCGCGCTTCGTCTTTTGCCATTTCATGAACAGTATCGTGAACGGCATCGTAACCCAGTTCCTTTGCGCGTTTTGCAAGCTGAAGTTTTCCTTCGCAGGCACCCGCTTCTGCTTCTGCACGCATTTCCACATTTTTTTTAGTGGATTTCGTTACGACTTCGCCCAGAAGTTCCGCGAATTTTGCAGCGTGTTCGGCTTCTTCAAATGCATATCGTTTGAACGCTTCGGCAATTTCAGGAAATCCTTCCCGGTCGGCCTGACGTGACATGGCAAGATACATTCCCACTTCGGAACATTCGCCCGCAAAATTTTCCTTCAGTCCTTTAACGACTTCTTCATCAAGTCCCTGCGCTGAACCGACTTCATGTTCGCACGCAAAACCTTTCGATTCGGACATTTCGGTAAATGCATTTTTTGCCTTGCAGACGGGGCAGACTTCGGGAGCGTTGTCGCCTGTGTGAACGTATCCGCAGACTTTGCAAACCCATTTTTTCATAAAATTTCCTCCAATAAAAATTTAAAAAGTGTAGTGAGTACAAAATTGATATTATTCTAAAAAAAACTATATGTCAACAAATTTCGTTCCGCCAAATTCCGTCCGCGGAAAAATCTTCGTGAAAAAAATTCATCGCAAAAATTTGTTCACTAAAAAAAATTCGTCGCAAAAAAATCGTCGCGGAAAAAATTCGTTCAACAAAAATTTGTTCACTAAAAAAATTCGTCGTGCAAAAATTTTCTTCGACAAA
>CAZACA010000091.1:0-7854 GCA_964483515.1 uncultured Treponema sp. | reverse complement strand
AACGATTTTTGCACGAATTTTTTCTGCTGAAATTCCGCGGACGAATTCTGCACGAATTTTTTTTGCCGAAATTCCGCGATGAATTCTGCACGATTTTTTTTCGCTGAAATTCCGCGAACGAATTCTGCATGAATTTTTTTTCCGCTGAAATTTTGCGAACGATTTTGCACGATTTTTTTTCCGACGAAATTCCGTGAATGAAATTTGCATGAATTTTTTTTTGCCGAAATTCCGCGAATAAATTTTGCACGAATTTTTTTTTCGCTGAAATTCCGCGAACAAATTCTGCATGATTTTTTCCGATGAAATTCCGCGATGAATTCTACACGAATTTTTTCCGCTGAAATTCTGCGATGAATTCTGCACGCTTTTTCCCGCTGAAATTCCGCGATGAATTCTGCGTGATTTTTTTTTTGCCGAATTTTCACGAATAAATTCTGCACGAAATTTTTTCCGACGAAATTCCGCGAACGATTTTTGCACAAATTTTTCCGCTGAAATTCCGCGAACGAATTCTGCACGAATTTTTTTCGTCGAAATTCCGCGAACGAATTTGCATGATTTTTTTTGCCGAAATTCCACGAATGAAATTTGCATGAATTTTTTTTGCCGAAATTCCGCGAACGATTTTTGCACGAAATTTTTCCGCTGAAATTTTGCGGATAAAAAAAACCGTCCGCGGGAAATTTGCGAACGGTCAAGGTCTGCAAAAAAATTACGGCATTACTTTTCGCAGCTGGTATTCGAGAATGTCCGTGGCACCCAGATTTTTTAATTTGGGAAGCAGAACCGGCACTTCGCTTTTTTTCACTGCAATTTTTACCGCAAATCCGTCATCGCCGAAAAGCGGACTCACCGTCGGACTTCGCATGGAAGGAATTTCTTTTACGAGCGCGTCGAATTTTTCCTTTGCCACGTTCATTTCAAGCATTACACGGTCGCGGGCATCCAGAACAGCCTGAAAAAGCATTTTCAGTTCGAGGATTTTCCTGCGTTTTTCGGAATCCTGCATGGCGCGTCTTGAAGCGTACATCCGCGTAGAACTTTCCATGAGCGTGTCCACGATTTTCAGCCGGTTCGCCTTCAGCGATGAACCCGTGCTCGTGTTGTCGATTAAAATCTGCGCCACGGAATCCGGAGTGTCCTGAACGAATCCTTCGCTTGTTCCCCATGTCCTGAAAATTTCCGCGTCGATTTTTTTCGATTCAGCCCATTTTCGGCTCAAATTCTGATATTCAGTCGCCACGGTGATTTTTTTCTGCGCAAGATTTTCAAATTCCACCGATTCAGGAACCGCCGCCACAATCCGCACGCCGTCGAATCCCAGATCCATTATTTCTTCAACTTCGTCCTGCACGCCGTTTTCGTACACCCAGTCCTTTCCGCTGAAACCCACGTCCGCCTTGTCCGCCGCCAGAAGAACACTCGCAATCTGCGGTTTGACCACCTGAAACGCCAGGTCCTTCTGATTCGTCAGGGGAAAATACGTCCTTTCAGGCAGGCTGATTGAAATGCCCACGTCGCACAGAAGTTCATAAACCGATTCGTAAATTCTGCCTTTCGCAAGAAGAATTTTTAATTTTTCCATTTCTGCTTCCTTTTTTTTTGTTTACGGACGGCGCACCAGAACGCTTCCATCCGGTTCAGCCACGAAAACCACGGGCCTGTTTTTCGTAAAAAATCCGCATTCCACGACGCCTGCAATTCCGTCGATGAGGTCTTCCATTTCCGCGGGATTTACGGGATTTTTCCATTTGCAGTCAAGAATCAAATTTCCGTTGTCAGTTACGACCGGCCCCGCTTTTTTTACGCCTTCACGCAGAACGCAGGACGCACCGAGTTTTTCCATTTCGCGGATAACCGGAACACGCGCATCGGCAATGATTTCCACCGGAAGCGCAAAACCTGTTCCGAGATTTCCGACGCTTTTTGACGAATCCGCCACCACCGCAAAAAAATCCGCATTGTACGCCACGATTTTTTCACGAAGCAATGCCGCGCCGCCGCCTTTTATGAGATTGTTCTGCAAATCGATTTCGTCCGCTCCGTCAATGGCAAGATCGAGCCGTCCGCCGATGATTTTATCGTTCAGCGAAAAAACCGGAATGCCCAGCTCTTCGCACGCAAGGGTCGTCTGAAAACTTGTCGCCACTGCATTCACGCCGGAAATCGTTCCGTCAGAAATCCGCCCTGCAAGATGCTTGACCGCAGGCATGGCAGTAGAACCGGTTCCAAGTCCGATTTTCATTCCGCTGAAAATTTTTTTTTCGTTTATCAGCGTGTCCACAGCCGTTTGCGCCGCCAGAATTTTTTGTTCGTCTTTTGTCATTCGTATTCAACTCCAGTAAACAGCTCGAACTGTTTGTAACCCTGGTAGAGGAGCATACTATATCCGTTGCTCACTTGACAACCTGCATTTCTTGCCCGGATCATCACGGGAGTTTCCGACGGCATGTAAACGATGTCGAACAGAATTTCCTTTCCGGAAAAATCGTAAAAATAAATCGGATCGTTTTCTGCGTTTGACGGTTCAGTGGAATGCATTCCTTTTGACGTCGTCTGAATGATTATGTCCGAATGATTTTTCAGCACGTCCAGAGTTTCAATTCCCAGATGATACGCCTTGAATTTATATTTGTCCGCCAGTTCCTTTGCCCTGGAAAAAGTCCGGTTAAAGACGCACGCCTTTCCGCCCAGACACGAAACCGCATACGCAACTCCCATCGCCGCGCCGCCTGCACCGATTATCGAAATTTTTTTGTGCTTTAAATTTTTCAGCCCGGTGAATTCCAGAAGCGCCATTCCGAATCCTTCAGCGTCAGTGTTGTACGCGCACCATCTTCCTTCCTGACGGACGAGCGTATTTGACGAACCGATTTTTTCCGCAACCTTATCCACGAAATCCGCGTTCTTCAGTGCGTCTTCCTTATGCGGAACCGTAACCGAAAATCCCTGAACGCCCAGCTGTTCCGCGAAAGAAAGTGCCTGGGAAAATTTCGGCGATGGAACCGGAATGTAAATGCTGTTCATTTTCTGCCGCTTGTAGCCGCCGTTGTGCAGAAGCGGACTTGAAGTTCCCGCCAGGGGCCATCCGGTTATTCCGAAAATTTTCGTGTTGTCGTTTATTTCGCGGATTCTGTAAACGTCGTTCAGCGTCACTGCATCCACGTGGGAAATTTCCTTGTTCAGCCTGGAATCAGGAGCGGAAGTGTACGTCAAAAAATTTTTCAGCCGCGCACCCAGAATTCTTGTCGCCACGCCCATGGGTCCCATTGCAATCAGAATGTGATTGTTGTCCTTGAGTTTCGTCGCTTCGGAAAAAAGATTCGTCACGTCGTCCAGGTCTTTCGGCATGAAGGCGATTTTCGGAATTTCAAAACCTGAAACCGTCATTTTTTTCAGCCGCTCCAGAATGTTTCCCACGGAATTTTTCATTTCGTGAACCGAACGGATGATTTTCGTGTCGAACGCAAGGGTTGCATCTTCCAGGCTCGCAATGTGAAAATCTTCTTCAAAATCAACGTAAGCGAAATTTTTTGAACGGTCTTCGTCCGCAAAAGAAAGTGCACGGGCAAACAGAACCGTCCGCGCCGATTCGCCTTCAATGAATTTTCCGCCGTCAATTGCACGCCGGATCGTCAGGATGCACGGAATTCCTGCCAGCGAAGGAAAACGCCGCACATAAAGCCGTTCGTCCTGATTCAAAAAATCCACGCGCAGTTCCGCCAGATCCACAAATCGTCTGTACTTTTCCAAAATCTTCAAGTCTTCGTCCAGCGTTGTTCCCGTGAGCGTAAGGCAGATTTTCGGAGTCTCCATAAATTCCTCCTATTTCAAATCCAAAAGCGATGTTGAACTTCTGATTTTTTTTACTTTTGAAATCAGCGCAACGACAATTTCGCGCTCAATGCTTTCTTCCGATGACGAATTTTTCTGTAAAATTTTCAGCACGGTGTCGTCGCCTTTTTTAAAAATCGATTCAGGTTTTCCCACAAAATTTTCGCGCCCGGCAGAAATTTCCACTTCCACGAAATTTCCGTTTTTTGCCGCCGATTCCAGAATGTGAATTTTTCCCGAAAAATTCATTCCGCCCGCTTCCGTCAGTTCAAATTTTACGCTTTCGCCCCGGAGTTGTTCCGCCGACAGAATCACCCGCCGCGCAATCCTGTCTTCCAGTCCGTCTTTCTGGTCCTGCGTCAAATTCATCGATGAAAGTTTTTCGCGGAAATTTTTTTTGATTTTTTCCATTTCGATTTTTGAAAGCGGCACGAATTTATTTTTTTCCGCCGGATTTTCGTCCGTCATGCTGAATTTTCCGCCCGTATTTTTTCTGCGGATTTCAGGCAGCGAAAGGAAATTTTTCTTTTCCGGATTTCCGCGGATTTTTGTGGCTCCGTCCAGACCGAATTTTTTCGCGAAATTTTCCGCTTCGGCATCGTTTGAAAAATCCATCAGAAAAACGCCGTCCGCCAGCACTAATTTTACGCGGGATTTAAACGCCGGATTTTTTTGCAGGAACGAAAATTTCTGCGCGTCAGTTTTTAAAACGTAGCCTTTAAAAATTGCCGACGAAGAAAAATCAGCGTCCCATTCCTCCAGCGAAACCGAAAGTCCCTGGGGAATTCTGTAGCCAGAAAATTTTTCAAGAATTTCCGCGATTTTTTCCCTGCCGAATCCTGCCGCAAACGAATCCAGCGCGCTCTGCTTCGTAATTTCAAAAATCGCCGCCACATCGCATTCCGCAGCACGGGAAAATTTTACGAACGGCAGAATTTCTGAAAGCGAAAATCCGGGAAAAATCGTAATGCGGAATCCTGCGTCAATCGAAATTTTTTTTGAATTTTCTTCCGCGGAAATTTTTCGTGCAGAAAAAAATTCCTTTCCGTCGTCCGCAAAAAAATTCAGCACGCCAAGACTTGCCGCCGAATGCAGAATTTTTTTTATGAATTTTCCGGTTAAAAAATCGCCGTCGTCGTCTTCGCCCGAAACGATTTTAGAAAACCGTCCGCACTGAATTCCGTCGGGAAAAATTTTTTCAGCCAGAAGAAACGCTGCCTTCACCGCATTTTCCGCCGAATAAATTCCGCCGCAGAGAAATTCCCGCAGATGCAGAAAAAGTTCCGCAGCAAAGGCAATTTTCCGCCGCGAAAAAAATCCGCACGCAGATGACGCACAGAAATACGCCGCCTGATTTTCCGCAGAAAGAAGCGAAAAATTTTCCAGCGCATTCCAGTCCGCAGAAAAATTTCCGTCAGCGTCGCATTTAAAAAGCAGCAGGTTTTTCATGGCAGAAAAAAGCGTTTCAAAAAATTCCGCAGAAAAATTTCCGTGGAAAATTTCATGCAGGTCGCGGGCGCACCGTTTTTTTATGCCGCCGTCAATTTTGCAGAAATCCGGATGAAGCGAAACGTACGAAACAAAAACCGCAGCAACTTCCGCGCTCAAATTTTTTTCAGGAGGAAATTCGATTTTTTTTTCGGAAGGAATCAGCGAAGAAAAATCAAAAATTTCCGCCAGGTCGTCAGCCAGATACGGA
Organism: uncultured Treponema sp.; assembly: GCA_964483515.1. Lineage (GTDB taxonomy): Bacteria > Spirochaetota > Spirochaetia > Treponematales > Treponemataceae > Treponema_D. The sequence continues at coordinate 2,318 of CAZACA010000091.1, read as the reverse complement.
TTTATGCGGATGATTTTTTTGCCCGAAATTTCGTCCGGCACAAAATAAATTACAAGGCGTTCTTCAAGGCTTGCGAGAATGTTGTAAAAAATTCCCTGGGGAAAATCCGCGGAAAAAAATCGCTCGAGTTTTTCTGAAGTCGGTTTTTCCATGAAATTTATTGCAGAAAGAATTTCGGCATCGTCAGCGCTTAAAAAATTTAAAATCGTCTTCCGGTTCGATTCGTCGCGCAGAATTCCGCCCAGACGTTCCGCGAGTTTCTGCTTGTTGTAAGGCGTTTTCACTTCGCCGAGATAAATGTGCACGAGTTCAAAAAAAAATTTTTCGGGCAGGGAAGAAATGCTTTCGCGCCACTGAATTATGTTCTGAATTTTTTCGTCGGCTTTCACTTCATTCTCCAATGGCAGGCACTTCGTCCAGAACGCTGAGGCTCACGGAATTTTCGTAGCGCAGGATTCTGTAGGAATAGCCCTGTTCCGCGAGAAATTTCTGACGGTTGCTGCCGAAATCTTCTTCCACGGAATTTTTCGTAATCAGCGTAAAAAAACGGGAGCGCCTTTCTTTGGGACGAAGAATTCTTCCGAGCCGCTGTGCTTCTTCCTGCCGCGAGCCGAACGTTCCGCTTACCTGAATTGCAATGCTGGCGTCGGGCAGATCGATGGCGAAATTTGCAACTTTGCTTACCACCAGCACGCGAATTTTTCCTGAACGGAATTCGTCGTAAATTCTGTCGCGTTCGGAATTTTTCGTTTTTCCGGTGATAATCGGTGCGGACAAAATTTCCGAAAGCCGTTCCAGCTGCGAAATAAACTGACCGATGACGAGAATTTTATCCGACGGAAATTTTTGAACCAGTTCAGAAACGATTTTTTCCTTTGCAGAATTTTCGCCTGCAATCCGGTGCTTTTCGCGCAAAGGAGACGACGCATAGACGATTTTTTTTTCTTCGTCCAGATCCACGCGGATTTCCACGCATTCCGCCGATGCAATCCATCTTGATTTTTCAAGTTCTTTCCACGGAACGTCGAACCGTTTGGGTCCCACCAGCGAAAAAACCATTCCTTCAAGGCCGTCTTCGCGAACGAGGGTTGCAGTAAGTCCCACGCGCCGCACAGCCTGAAGTTCAGCAACCACGCGGAAAACAGGTGCCGGCAGAAGATGAACTTCGTCGTAAATTACAAGTCCCCAGTCGTTTTGCCGGAAAAGCGAAAAATGCGGATAGGCGCTTTCTTTGTCAGGCCGCCAGGTCAAAATCTGATACGTCGCAATCGTTACGGGTTTTACGGTTTTGTTTTCGCCGGTGTATTCTGCAATCTGTTCCGCGGAAAGATTCGTTTTGTCCAGAAGTTCGTCAATCCACTGATGAACGGCAGAAATATTCGTGGTGATTACAAGCGTGTTTGTTTTTAAACGGCACATGATTTCCATGCCGACTACAGTTTTTCCCGCGCCGCACGGAAGCACGATCGTACCGAATCCGGTTCCGGGTCCACGGTCGCCGATTAACGCATCGCACGCTTTTTTCTGATACGGACGGATTTCAAATTTTTTTCCGCCCAGGGTTTCGTCGCGAAAAGAAATTTCCAGCGGTTTTCCTTCAGCGAGGGGAACGTCGTCCTTTACGGGCCAGCCGATTTTCAGCAGAATCTGCTTGACGGTTCCGCGGTCAGTGAGCCGCAGGCAGAATCTGTATTTTTTTTCGTTTTCAGAAAGGGAAATTTTTTCCGCAGAAATTTCAGGGCGTTCAATGAAATCGCAGTCAAAAAGAATTTTTTTTAACTGAGGACTGGACTGAATTTCGCGGAAAACGTATGGCGACGACGAAACCAGAAAAAGAAATTCTTCGCGGATTCCTGCATCGTTCTGCACGGAAAATCCAGGCACCAGGCGCAGTTTACCGAACCGTTCGGACGTTTCCACAATCCATTCCAGGACGGACTGAGGCAGTTCGTAACGCGAAAATTTTTTCAGCACGGAAACCGCATCCGCTCCGGAAAATCCCGCACTTTCGGCATTCCACAAAGACAGCGGCGAAATCTGATACGTATGAAGATGTTCAGGCGAGCGCACAAGTTCGGCAAAAGGAATCAGCGCACGGGAACATTCTTCGGCAAGGGGCGAATGCACGTCGAGTAAAAGCGTCCGGTCAGACTGTACGATAAGCGGATTTGAAAAAGAATTTGAAGGATTCTGTTCGGCGGGAATTTCGGTTCGGGACATGGGCGCATTATACAAACAAAACGGAAGAATTGCAATTTTTGCCCGCTGCGGATTTTTTTCCGCGACGATTTTTTTGTCGAACGAAATTTTTGCAATGA
>CAZACA010000090.1:0-7935 GCA_964483515.1 uncultured Treponema sp. | reverse complement strand
TTTTTTTTCCGTGGAATTCGGGTTGATTGAGTTTAAAATAAAAGACCGATATAATGGCGAAAAAATTTTGCGTTTGGAGGAAAAATGAATTTACTTGATGAATTAAATTCGCTGGGCACGGACATTGACGAAGCCATGGGACGGTTTATGGGCAACGCGGAATTGCTGGAAATGATGTACAAAAAAATGCCTGAATCCATCGAAAAAAATTGCGACGTAATTCCGTGCATCGAAAAAGGTGACATCGACGGGGCAATCCAAAAAGCGCACACGCTCAAGGGAAACATGGGCAACCTTTCCATCACGCCGCTTTTTGAAGCGTACAGGGACATAACGAATTTTTTGCGCGCAGGAAATCTGGACGAAGCAAAATCGCGGACTGAAGGAATTCAGGAAATTCAAAATAAAATCGTTGAAACAATAAAAAAATACTGCTGAAAAAAAATCGAAAAAAAATAGACAAAGCGCAAAACTTTGTCTATAAAAAAAATCAGTTTACTTTTGCAACCAGTTCCGAAAAAAGCGGAATGAGCTGCTTCTTCCTGGAAACGATATCCTTTAAATAATAAATGTGTTCGTCGCGTTTGGGGAAATTTAAAATCGATTCAAATTTCGCGTCGCTGGCAATGAACATAATCGAACTGAGCGTGGTGATGTCGGTGACTAAAAGCGAACTGAAAAGCGCTCCCTTTGAATTCCGCTCGGATTCCAGGCATTCCAGAAATTCTTTTTTGCGTTTTACGATTTCCCGCGTGCTGTCCACTTCAATCTGGCTCACGGAATATTTTATTTTTCCTTCCGAATATTCTTTCATGTCCTGATGAATTACTTCTTCCGCCGACCTTCCGTCGATGTGACTTCCGCTTTTTATGATTTCGTCGCCCAGAGTTTTTATGTCGAGTTCCGTGATGTTGCCCAGATATTCCGCGGTGAGAACGTCGTATTCGGTTGTGGTCGCCGATTGCAGAATCAGCGTGTCGCTTAAAATTCCGCAGAGAAGAATGGACGCAATTTCTTTCGGAATGGAAACACGATTTTCGCGGAAAAGATTTGCGATGATCGTGCTTGTGGAGCCGACGGTTTTGTTTATGAAATTGATCGGAACTCGCGTAGAAAAAGTATTGATTTTGTGATGGTCGATGATTTCCTGAATGACGTAATTTTCGATTCCTTCCACTGCCTGCTGCGGTTCGTTATGGTCAACCAGAATCACCTGAATGTTCGCGTCGTGAAGCAGGTCGCTTTCGCTGATTATTCCGATGACTTTAAAATCGTCGTCAACTACGGGAAGTGCGCGGGCGGGACTCTGTGCAAGAATCGGTTTAATTTTTTGAACGCTGTCACTTGCTTTCAGCGGAAGAATTTTCGTGTCTGCCATGGAACTTACGGGCGACGAATATTCAATCAGCATTGCCGTTGTAACCGTGCTGTCGTGTCCGGATAAAATTGAAACGCCGTTTTCTTTTGCCAGGTCGCGGAGTTCTTTTTTGATGACGTAATCTTTCGTGACGATAACTGCACGAACTTTTGCTTCGATGGAAATCCGCTGAATGTCTTCTCGGTCGCCGGTTATGACTACGATGTTTTCGCTTTTTCGTTCCGACAGAAGTTCCGCGAAAGAATTCAAATCGTCATCGCCGACCATAATCGAACATTTAAAATAATCTTCCGTGTCGAATTCAACGATGGGCGTGGCGTTCAGCGTTTTTTCGATTAACTGAATGCTGGTCAAAAAAATATCGTTCCGCTTCGGATTCAGAATTTTAAACGAATTGAGCGCAAAGGCGTTGTAATTTAAAAGTCCCTGATAAGTTCCGTCCACATTCACGATGGGAAGAACTGCGGCGTTGTTGCTTATCATTTTGTCCACGGCTTTCCACAGCGAAGTGTCCTGGTCGACGGTAACGTATTTGTCGGTCATGTAAAATTCGGTTTTGGGAATTAAATCCGGAATGTAAACGGGCGGCTCCACTTTAAATCGCTTGAAAATGTATTCGGTTTGCGGCGCGAGTTTTCCTGCACGGGCGGCAACGTATTCGTTTTTTCCCAAAAGATGTTTCAGCGCGGCGTAGGCTGTGGCGGCGACAACTGAATCGGTGTCGGGATTTCTGTGACCGATTATGTAAACTTTGTTTGTCATTTTTCCCTCCAAAAGAAAATTGAATCGATGAAAGCGAGTTGCAGAAAAATCGTCCGGATAAAAAAAAAGCACCTGCGCGAACAGATGCTTTTTTCGGGATGTACGGGACTCGAACCCGTGGTCTCCGGCGTGACAGGCCAGCGCGATAACCAGCTTCGCTAACACCCCAAAAAGATGTGCGCAGTATAGCCGAATCAAAAAAACGTGTCAATCGAAAGGAAAAGGCATAATTTCGTCACGAAAAAAAATCGCCCGGAAAAAGTTTTTGCACTGTTTTTAATCCGCGGTGTCTGCTAGAATCATGTCGAGACCTCTGTTTGCGCGTAGTTTTTCTTCCGTAGGCAGAGGTTTTTTTTATGGGGGACAAATGAAAAAAATGTCGAAGTTTTTTTTGCCGATTGCGCTGATGCTTTCGGTGACGGTGATTGCGGGATGCAAAAAATCGGGACGGAACGTTACAAAAATCGAAATCGTCCAGTACAAACCTGAAGCCGCAAATTATTTTAAAATGGTGGAAGATGAATTCAACGCGACGCACGACGACATCCAGCTGCAAATCAATTCGCCCAACGATGCCATGACCATTTTGCGGACTCGTTTCATTCGCGAAAATTATCCGGACATAATCGGAATCGGCGGCGACATGAATTATTCTTATTTTGTGGATTCGGAAATTCTCGCTGACATTTCGGATTACGGCGGACTTTCAAAAATCAAAAAATCGTATCGCGACATAAACGAAGCGCTGAAAATCGTGCCGGTAAAAGGAACGTTCGGAGTGCCGTACATGGCAAACGCAGCGGGAATTCTTTACAACCGGGAAATTTTTCAGCAGCACGGATACGAAATTCCGCGGAACTGGAGCGAACTCATTTCACTCTGCGACCGGATGCTTTCCGACGGAATTCTGCCTTTTTATTTCGGCTTTAAAGATACGTGGACTTGCCTTGCCCCATGGAACGCCATTGCCGTGGAACTCGCGCCGCACGATGCATCAAAACAGGTGAATCGCGGAAAAACAAAATTTTCCAGGGAGTACAGAACTTCCGCGGAAAAATATCTTCAGCTTTTGAAATACGGACAGAAAGATCCGTTTGCTTACGGTTACAACGATGCGTGCACTGCTTTTGCCCGTGGAGAATCCGCCATGTACACGATCGGAAGTTATGCCGTTCCGCAAATTCTTTCAGTGAATCCGCAGATGAAAATCGATTCGTTTGTAATGCCTGCAAGCGACGACGAAAGCGGAAACACGCTGAATTCAGGAATCGACCTGCAGTTCTGCGTGACTTCGGGATGCAAAAATAAGGAAGCCGCGTACAAGGTTCTGGATTTTCTTCTGAACGACGAAAACATTCAGAAATACGTGGACGCGCAAAATGCAGTTCCGTGCAAGGAAGGAAATTTCAGGATTGCGCCCATGCTCGACGGAATGAAAAGTTACATCGAAAGCGGAAACATGACCGACTATCAGGATCATTATTATCCGTCGGAAATGGCGGTGGATGCCATGTTGCAGACTTTCCTGCTGGAAAAAAACGTTGACGCGTTTCTGGAAAAATTCGACACGGACTGGCTTCGTTACAACCGCGACATAATCCGTTCGGTAAAAAAATTTGAAGAACAAAATGCAGGGGGAAATTTATGAAAAACGAAAAGCAAAGAACTTTTCTGCTGATTACCATTCCGATTCTGGCGCTGTTCGTGTGCTTCAATACAATTCCGCTGATTCGGGGCGCGCTTTACAGTTTCACGAATTTTAAAGGATTCGGAAAATACGACTGGGTCGGCTTACGAAATTACATCGATTTATTTACTGACCGTCGCGTGGGCAAATCGTACGTTTTTACTTTTAAACTTGCTGTGGCGACGACAATTGTCGTAAACATAATCAGCCTGATTCTGGCGCTGGCACTGAACGCAAAAATCCGTGCAAAAAGTTTTTTCCGTGCTGCATATTTTCTGCCGAATATTCTGGGCGCGCTGGTCGTGGGCTACATTTTCAATTATTTTTTTACGTACATCGTTCCGGCGTTTTTTAAACTGATGGAAGTAAAAAATCTGAGTGCAAGCATTCTGTCGAATCCGAAAAAAGCGTGGATCGGAATCATGATTGTCTGCGCGTGGCAGGCGATTTCCATGAACACGATCATTTACATTTCAGGATTGCAGACGGTTCCCCAGGACGTTTACGAAGCGAGCAACATCGACGGAGCAGGAAAATGGCGGCAATTCTGGAGCATAACTTTTCCGCTGATAATGCCGTTTTTTACAATCAACATGGTTCTTTCGGGAAAAAATTTTCTGATGGTTTTTGATCAGATTATGGCGCTGACAAAAGGCGGACCGGCACAAAGCACCGAATCCATTTCGTACCTGATTTACAACAACGGACTTTCGGGCGGACAGTTCGGCTTTCAGAGTGCAAACGCCGTAATCTTTTTCATCCTGATTGTCGCGGTTTCCGTGGCGCAGATGAAATTCACAGGCAGAAAGGAGGAACAGCTGTGAAAAAGAAATTCGTTTCAGAAAACAGGACAAACTGGCCCGTTACGATTCTTTTGATTCTGGGTCTTTCCACGATAATTTTTCCGCTTTACATGACGGTGGTAATTGCGTTCAAGCAGCCGTCGGAAATGACGAACAGCATTTCGGGAATTCTTTCGCTGCCAAAAAAATGGAGTTTTGAAAATTTCCGCCGCGCCATGAAAGTGACTGATTTTTTCCGCACGCTGGGAAACAGCCTTCTCATCACGGTGCTGACGGTAGTGATTTCGGTGACGCTTCATTCGCTGATGGGTTACGCCCTTGCACGGAACAAAAGCAGAAGCAAATTCTACGGATTCGTTTACTTTTTTGTCGTGAGCGGAATGTTCGTTCCTTTTGCCATTCTGATGATGCCGCTGGCGAAACAGACTGCTGAAATGGGACTGGCAAACTGGTTCGGCGTAATTCTGCTTTACGTCGTTTTTTACATGCCCATGAACGTCCTGCTTTATTCGGGCTACATGAAAAATATTCCGATGGCACTGGAAGAAGCGGCGACGGTCGATGGAGCAACAACGTGGACGACTTACTGGCGCATAATTTTTCCGCTGATGAAACCCATGCACGCAACGGTGGCAGTTCTTACGGCGCTTGCAGTCTGGAACGATGTAATGACTCCGCTGATAATTCTTGCCGGTTCGGGACAAAACACGCTTCCTCTGGCGCAGTTGAATTTCCAGACGCAGTTCGGCACGAATTACAATCTGGCGTTTGCGTCGTACCTTCTGTCGCTTTTACCGATCCTGATTTTCTACGCATTCTGTCAGCGTCAGATTTTGAACGGAGTAGTGGACGGTGCAGTAAAATAATTTCCGCAAAAAAAAACTGAACTGAAATTCAGCACGCAAAATTTCAGCGTAAAAAAACTGAACTGAAATTCGGCGCGGAAAATTTCTGCGGAAAAAAATTGCTGAATTTCGGCGGAAAAAATTCGGGGAGCAAAATGATAAAATATTCTGAAAAAGAAAAAATTTTTACTCTGGAAACGCGCAGTTGCACTTACCAGATGAAAGTGGACGAAATGGGCGTTTTGCTGCATTTGTACTACGGCAAAAAAATTTCGGGTACGGCGGAACATTTGATCGGATTTTTTGACCGCGGATTTTCGGGCAATCCGTACGACGCAAAAAATAACCGGACGTATTCGCTGGACTACCTTCCGCAGGAATTTCCGTCGGCGGGCACGGGCGATTACAGAAACGTTGCGTTCAAAATTCAGAATCCGGACGGAAGCGAAAGCTGCGATTTGCGTTTTGAAGGCTACGAAATTTCCAACGGAAAATATTCGCTTCAGGGTCTGCCGTGTGCGTTCGCGGAAGAAAACGAAGGCGAAACTCTTGTGATAAAACTCGTGGACAAATTCAGCAAAATCCGCGCGGAACTTTTTTTCGGCGTCATCGAATCGAAGGACATAATTACGCGCAGTGCAAAAATCGTGAACACAAGCAGCGGAAAAATCGTGCTGAAAAAAGCGTCGTCAGTCTGCCTTGATTTTTTGTTCGGCGAATTCGATGCAATTTCGTTTTTTGGCCGTCATGCCATGGAACGGAATTTTCAGCGCACAAAAATTTCCCACGGAACTTTTTCCATCGGCAGTCGTCGCGGAACTTCGAGCCATCAGTACAATCCGGGCGTAATCGTTGCGGAAAAAAATGCATCGGAAGATTCGGGCGCGTGCTACGGAATTCTTTTTGTTTACAGCGGCGGATTTTTGTTCGAGGCGGAAAAAGATCAGTTTGACCAGACCCGCGTTTTGATGGGCTTGCAGTCCGACGGCTTTGAGTATCCGCTGAATCCGGGCGAAACTTTTTTGCTTCCCGAAGCGGCGCTCAGTTTTTCGGCGGAAGGATTTTCACGACTTTCGCTGAATTTTCACGACTTCATCCGTCATCACATTCTCCGCGGAAAATTCGCATTGTCTCCCAGGCCGGTTCTTGTGAACAGTTGGGAAGCAGCGTATTTTGATTTCAGCGGAAAAACGATTCTGTCACTTGCGGAAGAAGCGAAAAATTTGGGAATCGATCTGGTTGTAATGGACGACGGATGGTTCGGCGAGCGCAACGACGACAACACTTCCCTGGGCGACTGGACGGTGAACGAAAAAAAACTGGGCGGCACTCTGGCAAATTTAATCCGCGCGGTAAACGAAAAAAACGTGAAATTCGGAATCTGGATCGAACCCGAAATGATTTCCGAAGAAAGCGAACTGTACAAAAATCATCCTGATTTCGCCATGCAGATTCCCGGACGAAAACCGGTTCGTTCGCGCAATCAGCTTGTCCTGGATTTTTCGCGGAAAGAAGTTCGCGACACGATTTTCGATGCGATTTCAAAAGTGCTGGACGAAGGCAACGTGGAATACGTCAAGTGGGACATGAACCGAAGCCTGTGCGATTTTTATTCCGCGGAAAGGGTGCCCGGAAAAGTTCTGTACGATTACGTTCTGGGCGTGTACGATTTCGCGGAAAAACTGATTCAAAAATATCCCGACATTCTGTTTGAAGGCTGTTCAGGCGGCGGCGGACGATTCGACTGCGGAATGCTTTTTTACACTCCGCAAATCTGGTGCAGCGACAACACCGATGCCATCGACCGGCTTTCCATTCAGTACGGAACTTCGTTTTTTTATCCGCCGTTTTGTGCAGGCTCCCACGTTTCAGCAGTGCCGAATCATCAGACGGGACGAAGCGTAAATCTGCATACCCGCGGAACTGTCGCCATGGCAGGAAGTTTCGGCTACGAACTGAATCTGAAAAAACTTTCTGCGGAAGAAAAAGACGAAATAAAAAATCAGGTTGCGTTCTACAAAAAAAACGAAAGCCTTGTCCGCGAGGGCGATTATTTCCGTCTCTCCGAACCCGCGGAAAATTTTACCGCATGGGAATTCGTTTCCAGGGACAAAAAGAAAATTCTGTTCAGCGCAGTGATTACGCAGGTTCACGGAAACATGACGGTTTCGTTCGTGCGCCTGAAAGGTCTGGACGAATTTGCATCGTACAGGGAAAAAAACTCAGGCCGAATTTTTTCTGCCGGCGCGCTGATGAACGCAGGATTTCCTCTGCCGCGGGAAATGGGCGAAAATTTGTCGTACATTTTTGAATTTGAAAAGTGCCGCTAAAAAAATTGTAGCGCAAAAAAAAATCGTTTCGATGAAAAATTGATGCGGAATTTCAGCGGAAATAATTTCAGTTCGGCAAAAAAAATCCGTCATGCAAAACAAAACGCACGGCGGATTTTTAAATTCGTTC
>CAZACA010000089.1:0-7991 GCA_964483515.1 uncultured Treponema sp. | reverse complement strand
TTACGTTTGCCACATATTTTTCAGGAACTTTTCCGCGGATTTGCAGATTCGTTACGTCGCCGATTGTCGTAATCGATGTGGAAACTGCAACTTTGTAGCCCACGTCTTTCGGTGTGGAAGTTATGGTTCCGCTCACCGGTGCAATTACTGCGCTGTTTACGAAATACGAGCCGGGTTCGTTGGGGTCGACTTCTGCAATCACCGCGCCTTTTTTTACGAAATCGCCGAGGGAAACAAAAAGCCTGGAAACTTTTCCGCCGATGTCAGGATAAACGTCGATGGAACTTTCGCATTCGATTTCGCCGTTTGTTTCAACGTAATCGTGCAGCACGGAATTTTCAGCCGCCGCCGTTTTTACCGAAACTACATTCTGTCCGCCGCCGCCCATGTTCATCATTCCGCCGTTTTTCTGCTTCGTTCTGTTTACGACTGCCGACGCCACAATTAAAAACACCACGCAGACTGCTGCAACCAGAACCGTCGATTTTTTTATTTTTTTCGCGGATTTTTTTTCCGTTCCGTTGTTTTTTTCGTTCATTTTTTTCCTCCGATTATTTTTCCGAATTTTCCGGTTCAGCCGAATCTGACGAATTCAGCAGCGTCCCGAAAGGAACGTTCAGCGTATTTTCCAGATCCAGAATCGCGCAAATCAGGCTGTACGCTTCAGAAATTTGATTCACCCGGGATTCCACCAGATTGTCCGCGGAAGTTTGCAGCGAAAGCAAATCCTTCGTTCCGTGATTGTACGCTTCGTAAGCCATGTCGTAAGTCGTCTGCGCCAGGTCGATGCTTGACTTGCGGACTTTTAAATTTTCAATGTAATGATTTATTTTTTTCAGAAGGTTCGATGTTTCCACCTGCACTGAAATTTTTTTGTCTTCAAGCTGAAGTTCCAGATTTTCTATTGCATCCGATTTGCTTTTTATGGAAACCGCGCCGCTTGACCAGGGCAAAAATCCGTCCAGCGGAATGCTCGCCCTTAAACTTAAAGTTCCGCCGTCGTTCCAGTTTTTTCCTGAATCCGTGGAAGTGTAATCGTAAGAATATCCCGCGGAAATCGTCGGTCCCCAGGCGGAAAATCGTGTGGCAAGAAGCGAATTTTTTGCGCTTTCAATCTGCTTTTCCAGCGACTGAATTTCGGACGAATTCTGCTCCACGTCATCCGCGGAAAATTTTTTTAAATTCAAAACGGCGTCAAAAGTTCCCGTAAGAAAAATTTCAGTTTCCTGCGGAATTCCGATGGTCTGCTTAAAAAGCGAAAGGTCATTTTCCAGCGAAGTTTTCAGCGATTCAAGTTCCAGCCGCGCATTTTCATACGAAACCTGTGCACTTAAAACGTCCAGCCGCGAAAGCGTTCCGCGATTGTATTTTGCCAGATTCGATTCGTACTGATTTTTTGTCGTGGCAAGACTTTTTTCCTTTAATTTAATCTGTTCCGCCTGATACAGAATGTTGTAGTAGGATTTCTGCACGTTTAATTCCACAGTCCGCACTGCATCGTCGTAACTTATCTGCTGCAGCTGATACGCAATGGACGCATTTTTTACCGTTGTATAAACCGACGGCGAAATGGAAACGTTCAGCGAAACGCCTGCGGAAATCGTGGAACCTTTGTCGTCTTTGTCAGGAAGCGGCGCGGAATAGGAACCGTTTGCACTGATTGTGGGGCTGACGGAATTCCATGAATACGTAGAATTTCGTCTGGAAGTGTCAAGATTTATTTTTTCGCGCTTAATCGAAACGTTATTTTCTACGGCGCTTTTCACGGCATCTTCCAGCGAAAGCTGAACTGAATTTCCGTCAGAATTTTCCGTAGAATTTCCGGATGATTTTTCCGCGGATTCCTGAGCAAAAGCCGCAAAAAGAAAAACAAGCGGAATCAAAAAAATTTTTTTTCTGTTTGTCATACCTGCATAATAATAACTTTTCGTCAAAGTTACAAAAAAATTATGTTATAACGCTGCGGAAAATTTTTGAGCCGGATTGCTTTACGCGTCCATGTTTTTTGCGTAAAATGCGTGCCTATGGAATTTACTCAAGAAGAAATCGACTCGCTTTCAGTGAATGAAGTCGAAATTATGAAAAAAATCGCCGGAGAACTTCAGATAAAAGTTCCTCAGGTCAGCGCAGTAATTGCTTTGGTTCAGGAAGGATGCACCATTCCATTCATCGCACGTTATCGAAAAGAAAAACACGGCTCACTGGATGAACTTCAGGTGCGTCAGTGCGATCATCTTTTTACGTCATACAAAAATCTTGAAGAACGACGGCTGGAAATCGTCCGCGGAATTTTCAATCAGAAAAAATTGACTGAAACCCTGTACAACGCTGCCATGAATGCAAAAACGCTCGCGGAACTGGAAGATTTGTGGGCACCGTTCAAAAAGAAAAAAAAGACCCGCGGAATGCTTGCACAGGAAAAAGGACTTGAGCCCCTTGCCGACGAAATGTACAGGCTTTCCGATGACGAAATTCTGGCAAAGGCAGCCGAATTCATCAAAACCGACAACGAAGATTCAGCGCTGAACGTGGAATCCGCTCAGGACGCCATCGACGGAGCAAAGGACATCATTGCCGAACGAATTTCCCAGGACACGAAAAATCGCGAAGAAGTTCACAAACTTTATCTGGACACGGGAACAATCGTTACGAAAGGAATCGTGGCGGAAGGACAGGACGCGGAAACTGCGGAAAAAACTTCTACGTACAAAATGTACTGGAACTACAGCGAACCGCTCAATCAGGTAAAGCCGCACAGAATTCTTGCCATAAATCGTGCTGAACGGGAAGGCGCTCTGGAAGTTTCCATCGATGTAAGCGTGGAAGATGCAGTAAAGCAGATTCAGAAAAAATACGAAATCAAAAATAAATTTTTCGCGGAAGCAGCGGAAGACGGCGTGGTAAGGCTTCTGAGTCCTGCCGTTGTGCGCGAAATCCGCAGCGACGAAACTGATGAAGCAGACGACCACGGAATCGGAATTTTCAGCGAAAATTTAAAGAATCTTTTGATGACGCAGCCCATAAAAGGAAGCCGTGTTCTGGGCGTTGACCCCGGAATCCGCACTGGAACAAAATGCGCGGCGCTGGACGAAACAGGAAAATATTTAGGTTACTTTCTGATTAAGCAGGTTGCAGATCCGGAAGGCGCATACAAAGCCATAAACGATGCCATCGACAGGTACGACATTCAGGTTGTAGCGGTGGGAAACGGAACCGGCAGCCAGGAAGTTCAGGCAATCGTAAGCAGGGTAATCAGCGAAAATTATTCCGACGTAATGTACACGGTTGTAGACGAAAGCGGCGCATCAGTTTATTCGGCAAGCGACATTGCACGGGAAGAATTTCCTGAACTGGACTTGACGATTCGCGGCGCAATCAGCATGGGACGGCGGCTTCAGGATCCTCTCGCGGAATTCGTAAAAATCGATCCGAAGGCAATCGGCGTGGGACTTTATCAGCACGACGTAAATCAGAAAAAACTTTCCGACACGCTGGACGAAGTGGTGGGTTCCGTGGTGAATCAGGTGGGCGTAAATTTAAATACGGCGAGCGCAAGTCTTTTAAAATACGTTTCAGGAATCAACAGTTCGCTGGCAAAAAAAATCGTGGCGTATCGTGATTCCAACGGAAAAATTAAAAGCCGCGAAGAATTGAAAAAAGTCAGCGGACTCGGCCCGAAAGCGTTTGAACAGTGCGCGGGATTTCTGAAAATTCCCGAAAGCGAAAATCCGCTGGACAACACATGGGTTCATCCTGAAAATTATGAAGTTGCAAAAGAAGTTCTGCCTTTCGTACAAAAAAAGGAAACCATTTCCGCGGAACAGAAAAAAATTCTGGAAGAAAAATACGGCGTGGGCGCGACGACAATCAACGACATCGTAGACGAACTTTCCAAACCGAACCGTGATCCCCGCGACGGCTACCCTGCTCCAATCATGCAGAAAGGCGTAATGAATTTTGAAGATTTGAAAGTGGGCATGAAAGTCACCGGAAAAATTAAAAACGTAGTGGACTTCGGCGCGTTCGTGGACATCGGACTGCACGAAACCGGACTGATTCACATTTCTGAATTGAGCGACAGTTTTGTGTCAGACCCCATGGATGTCATAAAAGTGGGCGACGTAAAGGAATTCACCATCATCGATCTGGATGCAGACCGAAAGCGAATCAGCCTTTCGCTGAAATCCGGTGCATCGGCAAAAAAAGAAAATCCTTCCGCGGGAAAAAAGAAAATCGTCGTAGTGAAAAAAAGCGCCGGCGGAAAAAAAGAATTTTCCCATAACGAAAAGCCGCATCGTGAAAAACAGAATTACGGAAGCGACGACGGAATGTACTACAATCCGTTTGCTGCACTTTTGAAAAAGTAGCGTTTGTCCCGGTTCGCCGGGATTTTTTTTAAACGAATTTCAGGGGGATTTTATGCAGAACATTTTGCAGCGCGTCATGGGCGACGAAAATTTTCTGGGTGCGTTTTTTCAGACGGTAATAATCATTGCGCTGGGATATTTTTTCAGGCGGAAGAAAATCGTGGACGACAGCGGAAAAAAAATCATTACGTCCATCGTGTGGAAAATTTCAGTTCCGTGCGTGGCGTTCAATGCGTTCATGCAGCCGTTTAACCGCGCGAATTTCATAACGGGTCTGGCGGAACTTTTTGCATCGTTCGTTCTGTACGCCATTCTTGTTTTTTTCGGCAGGACGATTTTTTTCAGGCGGGAAAAAATTCAGCGGACGATTTCAGGACTTTTCGTGGCGGTGGGACAGACTACGCTTTTTTCCATGCCGATTCTGCTTTCGGTTTACGACGGACGCGACAAGGAAGTCATGATTTACATCAGTTCCATTTCCATTGCGTTCAGGATTATGGTTTACGTCATCGGATTTTACATGATTTCAGGCGAACGATTTAAACTGAATCAGCTTTCGTCTTCCGTGAAAAAAATTTTCTGCACGCCAATAATGATCGGAATGTTTCTGGGACTTTTCATCTGGCTTTTTCAGGATTACACGCCGCAGGTTCAGACGAAATTCGGAACGTATTCGATTTTCCGCGTGGACAAAACTTTAAGCGTTCTGTACATGACCGTAATTTCGCTCACAAAACTGCTGAATCCCCTTTCCATGTTTTTAATCGGAATGTCGGTGGGCGAAGCGAATTTTTTGACGGCGGTAAAGGACAGGGATGCGTGGCTGATTGCGCTGATGAGGAATTTTTTTGCGCCGGTTTTCGTGCTTGTTTTTGCAGTGATTTTGCATCGCGCAGGAATCATGCATTTCGACGAATTTTCGCTCGTTACGCTGGTGATTGCTTTTTCCGCGCCGGTTTCCGTAACCCTTTCCATGATGTGCGTTCAGTACAAAAATCACGAAATTCTTGCGTCCCGTGCGTGCCTGATTTCTACGGCGATTACGCTGATTTCCATGCCGCTGATGTTCGTGCTTTCTTACGCCGCGCTGAATTTTTTAAACTGATTTTCGCGAACCGAATTTAAAACAAAAAAAAATCCCAGGCAAAAACCTGGGACGATTCAACTTATTTTTTTAAACCTTGAACTGATCCAACTGCACGCCGATGCTTCCGATGGAATCTTCCAGTTCGCGGGAAACTTCTGAAAGCGCCGCACCGGTTTCGCTGATTTTTTTTGCGCCAGCCATCATTTCCTGCATTCCGTCACGCATTCCGCGGGAAGCTTCTTCCAGAATCCGCACTTCGTCCAGAATCGACTTGCTTCCTTCCGACATTTCCTGTGACGCGCCCAGAACTTCCGACGAACTGTTTTTCAGCGATTCCAGCGAGTCGTTAATCTGCACTGAACCTTCCTGCTGTTCGCGCATGGAACTGCTGATTTCCTGAACGAGTTTGTCCGTGTCCTTCAAGTCGTTTGTTACCGAAGTCATCATGTCCTGACTTTCCTTTGAAACGCCTACGATTTTGCTGATGGAATCTTCTACGCCATGGAGCTGGTCGCCGATTGTTTTTGACTGCACCGAAGAATTTTCAGACAGTTTTCTGATTTCGTCCGCAACGACGCTGAATCCTTTTCCTGCTTCTCCTGCGTGGGCTGCTTCGATTGCCGCGTTCATGGCAAGCAGATTCGTCTGCTCCGAAATGCTGGAAATTACAAGGTTCGCTTCCTGAAGCATCTGCGACTGCTGCTGAATTTGCAGAATCATGTCGTTCACCTGACCCTGCTTCGTTACGCTTTTTACGGTTTTGTCGTGGAGCGCCAGGAACTGACTTGCAAGTTTTTCCGAAATTGAATTCACCGACTGAATGTTGCCCACCATTTCTTCCACCGCCGCCGATGCACTGCTGATGCTGTGACTCTGTGCGTCAATCATGCGGTTCAGCGAATTTATGTTTGCTGAAATCTGGTTCACCGCGCCCGCAGTCTGTTCCACGCTGGCATTCTGCCGTTCAATGTTTCCTTCCATGCTCTGAATGTTTGAAAGAATCTGCGTAATGGAACTTGCCGTGTCTTCCGTGCCGCTTTTAAGTTTGTCGCCGCTCGTTACAAGGTCTCCGTTGGAATCTTTCACGGAAAAAACGATTCCCTGCAATTTCGTCATGAAGTTGTTGATGCTTTCCGCGAGTTTGTCCACCACCGAAATCACCGATTTATTTGCCAGACTTACGCGCTGAGTCAAATCCGCGTTGCCCGAAGAAAGTCCGTCGATGGCTTTTTTCAGCGTGTTCAGGTTAAAAATCAAATTCAGCGTAATGAAAAGAGTTGTACCGATTATGATTACAACTAAACAAAGCGCAAACGGCGTAATTCCGTATTTTAAAAACTGAACGAACGAAAAATTCGTAGCAAGAACCATGTTCCATCCGATGGACGAAAGGGGATTCAGAATGTATTCGTTTTTTGCGGAAGAAAAATACGTCAGGGAAGAAGGCAGCGCATTTGCATTGGAAAGTTCGGGAAGTTTTTTAGTAAGATTCGTGTTTTCCGCCACAAGCCGCATATCTTTCGCGCCGGTAATTTCCAGATTGTTGTTGTAAAGATAAAGGGTAGCGTTTTTATCGATTCCGTCGAACATTTCGTTGATGAAACTTGTCAGAGGAATTCCGGTTCCTGCCATGCCCACGGATTTTCCGTTTTCGTCGCGGACTGCTGCATTTACCCAAATCATGGTAACGTTCAGTCCCACGTCGTAATTTATGTTGAAATTGTACGCTTCGGACTGATTCAGCGTTCGTTTGTACCAGTCATTTTCGGGCGCATTGGGATCGACACGATATTTCCGCTCCAGGTCGCTGTAGTATTCCAGTTCCGTGTCGGAAATCCAGAAAACGGTTTTGCTTAAAAAGGAATTCCTGAATGAAGAAAATTCCCTGAACGCAAGATTTTTTTGTTCTTCGTCGTAGGGATCTTTCAGATAACTGATTATCGCCGGCGACTGAATCATCTGAAGAACCAGAGCCAGCTGATTCTGCAAATCGGATTGAAATTGAATGGTCTTGATTTCGGCAGTGTGACTTAAATCTCTCCTAGAGGATTTTTTAAAATCCTGTCGTCCAACAAACCAGGTTACAGCAATTACCAAGATTGAAATCAATACAATCTTTACGGCAAGTCCAAATTTTCTAGCTTCTTGTACCATAATGGCGAGAGTTTAGCACCAATTTTTTAAAATGGCAACGCAAAGGACAGGCGTTTTTATTGAAGTGCAGGGGAAATTTTTTTGGTGCACGACGAATTTTTTTCTGCATCGTTCGCGGGAAAAATTCCGTCAGCTAAAACAAAAAAAAATGACGAACCGAAAATTCCACGGGGGAAATTTTTTGTGTACGATGAATTTTTTGGGACAGGGCGCGCCGTTTGCCAGTGAAAAAAATGCAGATTTGTCGATGTCATGGTGTGACTCTTGCAGAAGTCATAGGACGACTCTTGCTGATGTCATAGGACGACTCTTGCTGATGTCATAGGACGACTCTTGCAGATGTCAGGGTATGACTCTTGCAGATGTCAGGGTATGACTCTTGC
>CAZACA010000088.1:0-7998 GCA_964483515.1 uncultured Treponema sp. | reverse complement strand
TTTCCCAATCCGGGAATGGGAGGCGATACCAAGGCGTAACAGTTGGCTTGCGGTATAAAAAATTGCGATGGCATACGACGCGGAAAATCGGATTGTTCGCGATGAAGAATTTTTTTTTGACGAAGACGCGAAAATTTCCTACAGAAAAAAAAGCGAATTTTTTTACACGGAAAAATCGTCCAAGCCCGACACGAATTTTTTTGAAAACGGACGCATTCGGTTCAGCGAAAAATATTCGGCGGAAGATTCTTTTGAAAAAACGCTTTTTTTTGACGAAGGATTTTCGGTTCGGCTGAAATACGAAAACGGCGAAATGACGGAAGAAAAAATCATCACGGAAAACGGAGAAAAATTTTGAAAGGAAAATTTAATTTTAAATGGATTCATTTTGTTTCGCGGAGAATCAGTCGCGTGGACAAAAAAACTCGTTCGGCTGCAACTTCGTATCTGGCGTCGCTGGGCGTTTGTTTCGGCGTGATGGCGCTGATTGTGATTATGAGCGTGATGAACGGATTTCAGATGGGCTACATCGATTCCATTATGGAAATTTCGTCGTACCATGTTCAGGCGCAGAATTTCAGTGACGCGGATTCGGCGGAATTTCTGGAATGGTGCAAAAAAAATCGTGAAGTAATTTCGGCGGTTCCTTTTTTTGAGGCGCAGGCGATTATGGTTTCGGCGGCGAACGGTTTGCAGGACAGTGCGATTGTGCGTGCAGTTCCGGCGGATGTGATGCAGACGGATGAAGGTTTCGCGCGTGAATTAAAAATTCCGGCGGGAAAATTTGACCTTGCTTCGGAGGATTCAATCGTGTTGGGCGACAGGCTTGCACGAAGTTTAAAAGTTCGCGTGGGAAGCAAAGTGAATCTTCTGGCGTTAAGCGGTTCGTCATCGTCGGCGCTGGTTTCGTCAAACAGAATTTTTCTGGTGAAAGGAATTTTTCACTGCGAGTACTCGGACATAAATTCGTCGTATGCGTTCGTGAGTTTTGCGGCGGGCGAAAAAAATTTCGGTTCGGATGCGGCAAAAAAAATCGGCGTAAAAATTCGCAGCGAAAACAAGGACGCGCGATTCGTAAAAGATGCTGGGGAAAAATTTCCGCGGACGAATTTCGTGAGCTGGCGTGAATACAACCGGACTTTTTTCGGCGTGCTTCGGATGGAAAAAAATATTTTGTTTTTGCTCGTGTTTTTAATTTTCATCGTGGTGTACATCAACATTTTTAATTCCATGCGGAAAGTCGTGTTTGAAAAAAAAGAAGATGCGGCGGTGCTTTCGGCGTTGGGTGCGGCAAAAAAAGAAGTGCAGGCGATTTTTGTTTTTCAGGGAATTTCCATCGGCGTGTGGGGCGCGGTTCCAGGTCTGATTCTGGGAATTTTTTTGAGCAGAAATATTCGTGCGTTTTTTCTTCTGGTTTCAAAAATTCAGTTTGCGGCGAAATGGATTTTTGCGGCGATTCTTCATCCGGGTGCGCAAAATCTGGTGACGGAAAATATCATGTTTCTGGTGTACTCGCGGATTCCTGCGCGAATTTTTCCGGGCGAAACCGTGCTGATTTTTTTGTTCGGAATTTTTTCTTCGGTGGCGGCAACTTTTTTTGCGAGCCGGAATATTTTAAAAATGACTGTGTCGGAGATTTTGAGAAATGAATGATTCAAAAATAATTTTGTCGGTGGAAAATTTGGAAAAGACGTACAAATCGGCGGGAGAAAATTTAACGATTTTTAAAAATCTTTCCATGCAAATTTTTCGCGGAGAACAATGCGTCATCCTCGGAAAAAGCGGTTCGGGAAAATCTACGCTGCTGAACATAATCGGCGGAATCGACAGGGCGACCGGCGGAAAAATTCTGGTGGACGGAAAAAATTTAAGCGAAATGAACGAAAGGCAAATCGTGAATTTCAGAAAAAATTTTCTGGGCCTGATTTTTCAGTTTCATTATCTGCTGAAAGATTTTACGGCGCTTGAAAACGTAATGCTTCCGGCGCTCATAAAAGGCGTGCAAAAAAAATCGGCGGCGGAAAAAGCAATGGAACTGATTCGTGCGGTGGGCATGGAAAATCGTGCGTCTCATTTTCCGGCGGAACTTTCGGGCGGAGAACGTCAGCGGATTGCAGTGGCGCGAAGTCTTGTGAACGATCCGCAGCTTATTCTGGCGGACGAACCGACGGGCAACCTTGATCCTGCAAACGCGGAATCCATCGGCGAACTGCTTTTTTCGCTTTCAAAAAAATTCGGCAAAACGCTGATTCTTGTAACGCACGACATGAATCTGGCTTCAAGGGGACAGGTGAAATTTTCCATCGAAAACGGAATGCTTTCGGAGGCGGCGAAATGAATCTGGGCGCAGGATTTTTGTACGCAAAAAAAATTATTTTTTCCAGAACGATTCGCGGCGCAGAAAATTCGGCAGGAAAGCGGAGTCTGCTTGGTGCGGTGATTTGCATTGCAGTGAGCGTCGTTCCGCTGGTGGCGCTGGTTTCCATCGGCAGGGGAATGTTCCGCGGAATCACTGAACGGATGATTTATCTTTTTTCCCGTGACATTCTGGTTTCGGTTTACGACGGTTCGGCATGTACGAATTCGGCGGAACTGTTTGAAAAATCTTCGGCGGAATTTTTAAACGTAAACGGCGTAAAAAAAATTTTTCCTGAAATTCAGGGAACGTCACTGGCTGCCGGCGCAAATTTCAGGACGGGCGCTTTTATCCGCGGAGTGCAGGGCGACATTTTTTTTAAGGACGAAAAATTTTCTTCGCTTTTTAAATTCACGGAAGGCGAATGGGATTTGTCGCAAAAACGGAATGCAGTAATCGGCGAAAAAATTGCCGAGGATCTGGATTTGCACGCAGGCGATCAGATTAAAATTATCAGCGTGGAAAAAATTAAAAAAAATTATGTTCCGCGGGTCGTTCAGTTTACTGTGAAGGGAATCGTTTCGTCGGGCTATCAGGAACTTGACGCGCTCTGGGTTTTTGTGCCGCTGGAAGATGCGTTTGAATGCATTTCAAAATCGTCGCGGAATTTTGCAATTTGCCTTGAAACCGATGATCCTTTTTCTGACGGACTTTCGCGGATTGTTTCGGACGTAAAAATTTTCGCGTCGGAAAATTCGGCTTTTGAAGATTCGCGGATTCTTTCGTGGAAGCAGGCGAATGCAGACCGGCTGTCGAATTTTTCTTCTACGGAAGCGCTGCTCGTAATCATCATGGTGATGATCGTTCTGGTTTCCAGCATAAACATCAGTTCGTCCGTGGTGATGATCGTGATGGAGCGGAAAAAAGAAATTGCAATTTTAAAATGCGTGGGTGCGAGTTCCGCGGAAATTTCGTCGGCGTTTATTTTTACCGGAACTTTCGCGGGACTGGCGGGACTTTGCATCGGCGTTCCCGTGGGCGTGATTTTTTCGGCGGAAATAAATTCTATTGTCATTTTTATCGAAAAGGTTGTAAACTTTTTCACGTCGGGATTTTCAAAAGAAAAATTTCATCTTCTCGACCCTGCCTATTATCTTCAGGAAATTCCCGTTCAAATTTCATGGAACGAAATTTTTGTCATTATCGTCTGCACTACGATTTTGTCTGCACTCGTTTCCGTTTTTCCTTCGCTCAAAGCCGGTAATGAAAAAATTTCCGATACTTTGCGAAAGATGTAACTTTGTGCTACACTTCGCCAAACTAAAAAAAAGAGGAAATCAGATGCTTTGCGATTTTTGCCGTGAAAGAGAAGCGATTATTTACATGGAACAAACCGCCCCTGATGGTCAACGAAGAAAACTGAACATTTGTCTGGAGTGCGCGCTTCAACGAGGAATTTCTCCGGATCCAAAGAACATTGAATCTTCCATCGGAAGTCTTTTTAAAGAAATGTCTGAACTGTCGAAAAAGATTTCCAGACGCGAAAATAAGATTTGTCCCGTGTGCGGAAATTCTCTGAACGAAATTAAAAGAACAAAAACAACGGGCTGCCCTGAATGCTATTCGATTTTTAAAAATGAAATTCGGGCGCTCATGGAAAAAAACGGCATCAAGGAAATTTTCAAGGGAAAGATGCCCGTGCGCCTTTCATCAGTGCGTTCCGTTTTGAACGACCGTGTAATCCTGCAAAATAAACTTAACGTCGCCGTGGAAAAAGAAGACTACGAAAAAGCGGCAATTTATCGCGATTGTCTCAAGGCACTGGAAAAGAACGCCGTAAACGGAATTGAAGATTCGGGAGAAAAAGGAATTTCCGTATGACCAAAGACGAAAAACAGAAAGTAAGCGACGCCTGGTACACCGAAAGCGGAACCGATCAGGATGTGGTGCTTTCTACAAAATCGACGCTGGTAAGGAATTTGGCGAATTTTCCGTTTCCGCGGAGACTGGACGAACTTGAAAGCGAACGTGTAATGTCAATCGTTTTTGATTCGTTCAATTTTTTGCCTGATGCCGCCGACTATCAGATGGTTTCCGTGGGAAATCTTGACGGCGTGGGAAACAAAATCATGCGCGAACGTGACGTTCTGTCCGACGGCGAAAAAAGCGCGAGTTCCGGACTGGTTTTGCGCAACGACGGAAAAATTGCCTGCACCATAAACAATCAGGATCATCTGCACATTGAATCGTTTTCGTCAGGATGCGACCTGGATTCGTCCACGGATTCGGTTTACGCCATCGACGGAGAATTGCAGAAACACGTTCAGTTTGCGGCGAGTTACGAATTCGGATATTTGTCGCAGTCGATTTTAAATTCCGGAAGCGGATTGATTTTAAAGGCAAAAGTTCATCTGCCGTCCATTTCAGCCCTTGGTTCCGTGAAAGAAATTTTTTCTGCGGTTCTTGGCGACGATTTCGATTTCAGTGCGTGCTACGGAATTTCCGGCGGAGAAGGCGTGGGTTCATTCGGCGGAAATTATGCGCTTGGTTCGTATTATTTTGTGCGCACGAAAAATTCCTGCGGCGGCACGGAAGTTTCGCAAATCATGTCGATGAAAGGCACGCTGCAAAATTTAATCAGGGAAGAACGAAACGCGCGGAAAATTTGCAGGACGCAGAAAATTTCTGAAATAATAAATTTCGTCTATCGTTCGCTGGCACTGGCAAAAACGAGTCTGTTCGTGAATTTGCGCGAAGCCGTCGAAATTGTAAGCGGAATAAAATTCGGTCTGGACATGGAAATTCTTTCGGGCGTAACTCAGGAAAATCTCCATGCGCTTTTGTACAGAATTCAGGAAGGTCATCTGGAATACGTCCTGAACAACGGAAAATTCAAATTTGAAAAAGACATTCAGGACGACCGGCAAAAAAAAATTCAGCGGCTGCGTGCGTTGATTTTGCAGGAAGCGTTTGAAAATATAGCGAAGTGAGGTTTTATGTACGAAAATTTTTCTCCCAGGGCACAGCGAATTTTAATTGCTCTGGCGCAGGACGAAGCATATTTTTTGGGAAGCGATTTCATTGAGCCGGAACACATTCTGCTTGCATTGCTGAAATCCGCGGACGGTCTGGGGTACCTGGTTTTGCAGCAGCTGCACATAAACGTTCTGACGCTCAGGCTTTCCATTGAACAGAATGTTCCGTCACGATTTAAAAGCGAAGAATTAAAAAACGTTCCGAATTCCGAACGAACCGAACGGCTTTTGTCCCAGTCATCGTTCATTGCAAAGGCGATGGGCTGTTCGTACATCGGCACGGAGCATCTGGTTCTGGCGGCGAGCACGGAAGAAAAATCGATTTTCTGGCGATTCCTGAAGAAGGCAGGAATTTCTCCCGACGAAGTTCACAGGGCGGTAAACATAATCCGTAAAAAAGTTCCGTCATCAGCCATGCAGGATTCCGACGAAGAAAATTTCAGCGAAAATTTCGTTCCGTTTTCCAGCGACGGACGTGAAGCGCGGCAACGAAAGCAGCAGGGAATTCTGGCGCAATTTTCCCGGGATTTGACTGAACAGGCGCGAAATTCAAATCTGGATCCGGTGGTGGGCCGCGAAAAAGAAATCATGCGCACAATTCAGATTTTAAGCCGCCGCACAAAAAACAATCCGATTCTCGTGGGCGAACCTGGAGTAGGAAAAACTTCCATCGCTGAAGGACTTGCCATAAAAATCGTGTCGGGAAATGTTCCGCGGAATTTAAGCGGCAAACGAATTCTTCAGCTTGATCTCGCGGCAATGATTGCAGGCACAAAATATCGGGGCGAATTTGAAGAGCGGCTCAAACGCGTCATGAAGGAAATTAAGGACGACAAAAACATAATTCTTTTCATTGACGAACTGCACACGATAATCGGCGCGGGCGGACCTGAAGGAAGCATGGACGCAAGCAACATGATAAAACCGGCACTCAGTCGCGGCGAACTGCAGATTATGGGTGCAACGACCACGAAAGAATTCCGCAAATATTTTGAAAAAGATTCGGCGCTGGTCAGACGATTTCAGGTTGTCCGCGTGGAAGAAACTTCTGAAAAAGAAACGGAAGAAATTCTTTTCGGACTGAAAAAATATTACGAAGATTTCCACAATTTAATTTACGACGACGAAGTGATTCCGCTCATCGTAAAATTCAGCAGGCGATACATTCCCGAAAAATTTCTGCCCGACAAAGCCATCGACATTCTGGACGAAGCGGGTGCTGCAAAAAAACTGGCGGAAGGAATTCGTCCTGAAGAAATCGACAAACTGGAATCGGAGTACGAACTTTACAACGAAAAAAAACGCGAACTGGTTTCGTCACAGGAATACGAAAAAGCGGCTTACGTTCGCGACCACATAAACATTCTGCGCACGCGAATCGACGATTTAAATCGCAAATGGAAAAATTCGGATTCGGCAAAAAAACGACACGTAACCGTTGACGATGTTCGTGCGGTAATCAGTGCAGTTTCCGGAATCGACGTTTCAGCGCTGGACGATGAAAAATCTTCGCGGCTTGTGGACATGGAAAAAATTCTGCATCGCGAAGTAATCGGTCAGGACGAAGCCGTTTCGTTAATCAGCAGTGCGGTGCGTCGCAGCAGAACCGGAATTTCGTCAGGAAAGCGTCCGATCGGTTCGTTTATTTTTCTGGGGCCGACCGGTGTGGGAAAAACGCAGCTTGCAAAAACGCTGGCAAAATTTCTTTTCGGCAGGGAAGACGCGCTGATCAGAATCGACATGAGCGACTACATGGAAAAGCAGAATGCATCGCGGCTTGTCGGTTCACCGCCGGGCTACATCGGTTACGAAGAAGGCGGAATGCTTACCGAAGCCGTGCGACAGCATCCGTATTCCGTGGTGCTGCTGGACGAAATCGAAAAGGCGCATCATGACATTTTCAACCTGCTTCTGCAGCTTCTGGAAGAGGGCGAACTCAAGGACAATCTTGGTCATACCGTCAGCTTCAGAAATACCGTCGTGATTATGACCAGCAATGCAGGAGCCAGGCAGATTACTTCGGAAGGACGCGTGGGATTTTCCGCTGAAGAAAAAGGACTTTTGCCCTACGCGGATATAAAAAACGGTGCCCTTGAAGAACTGAAAAAAGTCATGTCGCCTGAACTTCTGAATCGAATCGATGACGTGATTGTTTTCAATGCGCTTTCCCGTGAACAGATTGCGGCGATTCTGGAAATTCAGCTTGCGGAACTGAAAAACCGGCTTGGCGAAAAAGAAATTGCGCTGAACGTAAAAACTTCTGCAAAAAATTATCTGGTGGAACACGGCTACGACCCCACCATGGGCGCGCGACCGATGCGAAGGCTTCTGCAAAAGGAAGTGGAAGATCCCATTTCGATTCTGCTTCTGGAAAAAGGCGCGGAAAAAAAATCGTCCATCAGCGTGGAAGAATGCGACGGAAAATTGTCGTTCAAATATTCCCGTCCGCGGAAAAAACCGGCAGAAAAAAAACTTTTAGTCGAAGCCAAAAACGGCGCGGCTGAAATTTTTTAGTTCCGAAAAATTCGTTCGTCCCGAGTCCACGCGATTCGGGATTTTTTTTTGTCAAAGCGAAATTTTTTTAAAACGGAATTTTGTCGGAATATT
>CAZACA010000087.1:0-8133 GCA_964483515.1 uncultured Treponema sp. | reverse complement strand
GTGCGCAACCGTTCAACTTGACAAAAGGCGCATTTTTTTTAATATTACCGCGTATGAAAAACGAAATCTTGTCCAGGCAGCAACTCGAATCCATGACTACCGCCGATTTAATTCATGTGGCGGACGAATACGGAATCGACATTCCTGAAGGTCTGGACAGGAGATTCATCATCGGCGAAATTCTTGAAGCGTTTGAAGATCTGGAAGAAGACGAAATTCCTTCAGAAGACGAAATTTCCGCGGAAGAAAATCACGAAAAAGGAAAAAAACAGGAACAGCCCGAAACTCTTCCTGAAACCTACAACAACACCTGCATTGACGCCGTCCTGCGGAATCCTGCGTGGATTTTTGTTTTCTGGGACGTGCGCGAATCCGACGTTCAGCTCGTGGAAGGAAATCCGAATTTCGATTCGTCCTTTCTGCGCGTTTCTTTTTACGAAGACAAATCCGCGGAAAATTCATCCTACTTTTTTGACGTAAAAATTCCGCTTTCCACCAGCGAACAGTACATCATGATTCCGGGCGGAAAAAAATTCGTGAAAATCGATTTATCCGTCATGCTGAAAGACAAAGTCTGCATAAATCTTGCAAGTACGCACGTTATGGAAATTCCTTCGGGAAGCGAACGCATAAAAAACATGCAGCCGGGCGAACACGTGGAATTTCCTCCGCTGGTAGAACTTTCGGGAATGAAAAAAATCATGCACGACCATTTTCTGAATCACCGTCAGTCGTTTTATAATTAGAGGAAAAAGGTAAAAAAGTGGCAGAAAAAAAACTCGTTTTAATAATCAATGCGCATCAGGGGTACACGAAAAACACGGACGAAGAAACGAAATTTGCAAAGGAAAACAGCCTGCTTTTTTCGGCAATAACCGAAACTTACATTCCGCTTTTAAATATGTTTCAGCGTCTGGAAAGTCAGGGCGTGCCGTTTAAAATCGTCATGGTGATTTCGCCGGTTCTGTGCTCGCTTCTGTCAAATCCGCTGGTGCAGAAAAAATACATCGATTATCTGGACAATCTCATAAATCTGGGACGCGCGGAAGTCGAACGATGCAAAAATTCCGAATGCAGGAATCAGGCGCTGGATTGTCTTGAAAACGTAGAACGAACGAAATTCGACTTTGCGGAAAAATACAGTCAGGATTTGATTTCGGCGTTTAAAACTTACGAAAAAAAAGGGCTGATTGAACTCGCGGCAACTTCGGCAACTTACGCCTATCTTCCGCATTTTGCAGATTTTCCTGAAGCGATTTCGGCGCAGGTGGAAACGGGGCTTTATTCCCAGCGGCAGTTTTTCGGCGAAACGGGCGAAGGATTCTGGCTTCCCCACATGGGCTGGTCAAAGGGAATCGACAGGATTCTGCGTTCTTACGGAATGAATTACGCGGTGGTGGATGCAAAATCGATTCTGTTTTCAGACGAATGCCCCGCGGAAGGAATTTTTTCTCCGGTCCGCACGAAATCATCGCTTGTTCTGTTCGGTGCAGACCCTGAAACGCCGAAGGATATTCTGGGCGACGACGGATTTTTCCGTGCAGAAGTTTATCGTTCACAAAGCCGCGACATTGCATTCGACCTGCCCCAGGAAAAAATCGACGCGTTTTTTAAAAAAGACGATCCGCGGCTTCAGACTGAATTCAAATACTGGTCAAACGAAAGCGACGGCGAAATTCTGGTTCCGTACGACAGGGAATCCGCGAAAAAACAGGTCATAAAGGACGCCATAAAATTTTACGAATCAAAAGTGCAGAAACTGGACAAAGCCGCTGAAATTATCCGCGGAGAAAATGCCGTTTTAGTCTGCACGATTCCGGCTGAAGCGCTGGGACAAATCTGGCACGAAGGAATCGCCTGGCTTGAAAACGTAATTTTATGCACGCAGAACCGCCGCGGATTTTCCCTTGAACTCTGCAAAAATCTCATTGCAAATCAGTTTTCCCTGCCGAAAATTTCGCCCTATCCGTGTTCGTCAAACGGATTCGGTTACGGCGAAGACCTGCTGAATAATTCCAACAGCTGGATGATGCGCTACGTCAGAAAGGCCACGGAACGGATGATTACCCTTACTGAACGGTTTCCGTCGGAAAATTCCTTAAAGGAACGGCTTCTGAACATGGCAGCGAAACAGCTTCTTCTGGCACAAAGCAGCGAATGGTCCGCCATGATTAACGAAGGAAAATTTCCTGATCTGGTCGAACGGATTTTCACGGAAGAAATTCTGGATTTTTCCCGCGTGTTCGATGCGCTGGCAAGCAATTCAGTCAGCACGGAATGGCTCACTCACTGCGAACGCGAAAACGAAATTTTTCCGTGGCTCAACTACAGAATTTTCAGCAGAAAAAAATAAATTCATTCAGTTGCGCAGATTTTTTTCCGCGGAAATTTATAAAAATTGCGTTGTTGTTTTTTGACGTAAAAAAAATTATAATCGCGCCACTATGGGTAACGTTTTTTATACGGTCGTAATTTATCCGCTTACGCAGATAATTGAATTTGCGTTTTCGTTCACGAACAAACTTTGCAAGAACACCGGATTTTCGCTTCTGGGCGTAAGTCTTGCGGTGAGTTTTCTGACGCTTCCGCTTTATGCAGTTGCCGAACACTGGCAGGAAGTTGAACGGAACACTCAGGCAAAAATGAAGGCCCAGGTTTCGCGCATAAAAAAAGCGTTCCGCGGCGACGAACAGTACATGATTCTTTCCACGTACTACAGACAGAACGGCTACCATCCCATCATGCAGCTTCGTTCCGCATTCGGAATTTTAATTCAGATTCCGTTTTTTACTGCGGCGTACACTTACCTTTCCCGCATGAGCGCATTGCAGAATCATCATCTTTTTTTCATACGGAATCTGGGCGCGCCTGATGCACTTTTTTCCATCGGAAATTTCAGCGTAAACGTTCTGCCGGTTTTAATGACCGTCATAAATTTGATTTCAGGAACCATTTACACGAAAGGACTTCCTGCAAAGGAAAAAATTCAGGTTTACGGTCTGGCGCTGGTTTTTGTAGTCCTGCTTTACAACAGTCCGTCGGGTCTGGTCATTTACTGGACCATGAACAATCTTTTTTCGCTCATAAAAAACGTTTACTACAGATTTAAAAATCCGCTGAAGTCGTTTTATTTTACCGTGGCGGCAGTCTGCGTTCCGTCGATTTTTCTGACGATTTTTTCCGGCAGATTCGGCGCGAAACAAAAATTTTTTTTCATTCTGTTTTTACTCCTGCTGATTGCCGTTCCCCTGCTGATAAAATTCGCGAAATTCATCGCAGACAATTTTTTACTTCCGCTGCAAAAAAATAAAAAAGAGCGCAACTTCCTGTTTTTCATTTCATCGGTTTCGCTGACCGTTTTAACCGGCTATGTAATTCCGTCGCTTCTGGTTGCGTCGTCTCCCGTGGAATTTTCAGGCACGGACGTTTACCCGAACCCGGCGTTTTTCGTTCACAACACTTTTTTTCAGTGCGCGGGATTCTTTTTTCTGTGGCCGTCGCTGATTTATTTTCTGTACAGGGAAAAATTTCAGTCGCTTCTTGCTGCATCGTTTTTTTTCGTGCTCCTGGCGTCGTTTGCGGACGTTTTTCTGTTTCAGGAAAATTACGGCTACCTTTCAAAAATGCTGATTTTCACCGAAGCCTCCGACGTTTCTTCCTCCACAAAATCCGTCGTGCTGAATCTGGCAGTCCTGGCGGCGATTTTTGTTGCAGTAATTTTTATCGTCAGGCTGAATTTTACGAAATACGCAAACGCACTGATTTCCTTCGCGGCGATTTCCCTGGCTGCAATCTGCGTCATCAATGAAGGAAAAATTCTGAGCGGCTACAAAGAATATCTCCGCGTTTCAAATTCCACGAACGTTTCGGGCGAAGTAAAACCGATTTTTCATCTGTCAAAAAAAGGCAGGAACGTCATGCTGATTTTTCTGGACCGTGCGCAGAATAATTTCGTGGAACCCATTCTGGACGAATCCCCGGTGCTTAAAAATTCTTTTTCAGGATTTACGCTTTATAAAAACACCGTTTCCTACAATCCGCATACGTTAATCGGTGCGCCGCCGGTTCACGGAGGATACGAATACACTCCGCTGGAAATGAACAGAAGAAGCGACGTTTCACTCGTGGAAAAAACGAACGAAGCCATTTTAGTCCTTCCGCGGATTTTTACCGAACAGGGCGAAAATTTTTCGGCGACGTCAAGCGATGCTTCCTGGGCGAATTTCAGCTGGATTCCGGACATTTCGATTTTCAGGCCGTATCCGAAAATTTCAGCATTCGTAACGGAAAACGCATATCTTGCAAAATGGTACGACGACAACAGGGGAATCGGAAATTTCACAGTAAACAGCGACACGTTGAAGCGGAACACTTTCTGGTACGCAATTTTCCGCGCGTCTCCGCTTTTGTTCCGTTCAGTAATTTACGAAGGCGGACGATACTGGTCGGCGGACGAAGAAGGCGTGGATTTAAATAAATACCTTGGAAATTACGCCACGATGCATTATTTAAGGCAGCTCACGGATTTTGAATGCCCCACGGAAAATTCGTTCCTTTCGTTTACAAACAACGCCACCCACACTTCCATGCTTTTGCAGTATCCGGATTACGTTCCGGTTCAGAAAGTCACGGACAAAGGAAGCGGAAAATATGCAGGCGACGCGTCTTATTCGTCAATGGCAGGCGTAATGCACCGGCTGGGGGAATTTTTTGACTATCTGAAGCAGAACGACTGCTACGACAATTCGCGGATTTTAATCGTTTCAGACCACGGCGCAACGTCAAGGGAAGACTGCTTTCAGTGGGACGAAAAATTCAACGCACTGGCTCCCGGAAAATTTCATCCGATTTTCATGTTCAAAGATTTCGGCGAAAAAGGCGACTTTAAAACCAGCAGTGATTTCATGACCAACGCTGATTCACCTGCGATTTTGACTGCCGGAATCATCGAAAATCCCACGAATCCTTTTACGCATAAAAAAATTTCTTCCGCAGAAAAAGAAAACGGCGCGCTCGTAACGAAGTCGAATATTTTTATGCCCCATCATTCAAAAAGCAAAAATATTTTTACCGTGAAGGAAACCGAATGGTACAGGGTAAAAGACGATATTTTTAAATCAGAAAACTGGAATCAGGAAATAAGAGGAACAGAAAATGACTAATTTGCTTTACATTGACCCGGGCACGGGAAGCATGCTTTTTTCGATTTTAATCGGTGCAACTGCAACAATTTATTTTTTGGCGCGGGCGGCGGTTTTAAAAATCAAATTCTTTTTTTCAGGCAGAAAAGGAGAAGCGGACGTTTCTTCCCACACGGTCGTAATTTACAACGAAGACAAACGATACTGGGACGTTTTTAAGCCGGTTCTGGATGCATTTGAAAATCATAAAACTGAAGTGACGTATTTTACTTCTGCAAAAGATGACGGCGTTTTTTCCGCGGATTATAAATTCGTTAAATCAAGTTACATCGGCGAAGGAAATGCGGCTTTTGCAAAACTGAATCTTCTTTCCGCGGACGTTCTTCTCATGACGACTCCCGGATTAAACGTTTATCAGCTGAAGCGGAGCAAAAACGTAAGGCATTATTCCCACATTGAACATTCGGCGGGAGATGCAACCATGTACAGGCTTTTCGGCATTGATTATTTCGATTCCATTCTGGTGGCGGGCGCGTGGCAGGAAAAAGACATCAGGTTTCTGGAAGAACAGCGCGGAACTCAAAAAAAAGAAGTGGTGAGCGTGGGTTTGACGTATCTGGATGTTTTCGCGGAAAAACTTGCAAAAATTCCCGCGGAAGAAAATCATAAATTTACTGTTTTACTTTCGCCGTCCTGGGGTGCAAGCGGAATTTTATCGAAATATGGCGAGCGGCTTTTAACTCCGCTTCTGGAAACCGGATGGAATGTAATCGTCCGTCCGCATCCGCAGTCAAAAATTTCTGAAAAGGAAATGCTGGACAGTCTGGCGCAAAAATATTCCGGCAAAAAAAATCTCATCTGGGACTACGAGCGCGAAAATATCTATTCGTTAAAAAAAGCCGACATAATGATTTCGGATTTTTCGGGAATAATTTACGACTACACTTTTCTCTGCGACAAACCGGTCATGTTCGTGAATGCGCAGATGGATTTAATGCCTTACGATGCCTACGATGTTCCCCATGCGCCGTGGCAGTTAAGCGCCGTCAGGGATTTCGGAATTGAACTGAAGGAAGAACAGTTCGCCGACATAAAAAACGTAATTGAAAAAGCAAGCGACAGTCGTGAACTCGCGGAAAAACGAAGGCAGGCAAAAGAATTCGCGTGGGAGCATCAAAAAGAATCCGGCGAAAAAGTTTACGAATATCTGACGGAAAAGCAGAAATCGCTGCACGTTGAAGACAAAAAACAAGCGTGATATACTCGCGCATAAATCAATTTTATCGGGGGCAGAAAAATGACGGAAAAAGAATTCGATTTGCTGTATGCAGTTCACAAAAAAAAGGATTTGCAGAATTTCGACAGGGAAACGATTTTCATGTGCGAAAAAAACGGCTGGATTAAAAACGCAAAAGTTACTGATTCAGGCTACGAAGCGCTTGCTCCGTACAAAGTTGACAACGCGATTATCATGGCAGCAGGACGAAGCAGACGATGCATGCCGCTTTCAAATTATCTTCCGAAAGGACTTTTTGAAATCAAAGGCGACACGATGGTTGAACGGCAGATTAAGCAGCTCCGCGACGCAGGCATAAAGCAAATCGTTCTGGTCGTGGGCTACCTGAAGGAAAAATATTACGAAATGGCAAAAAAATACAGGGATTTAATCGTAATCGACAACACGGAATGGCAGGAAAAAAACAACATTTCATCGCTGTACGCCGCAAAAGATTATTTAAAAAATTCCTACGTATGCTGTTCCGACAACTGGTTCGCCCACAACGTTTACCGCGAATACGTTTTCGATTCGTACTACGCCTGCAAATACACCGACGAATTTCTTGACGAATATTGCGTAAAATCCACCGACAAAGACGGCTACATGACCGAAGTAAAAAAAGGCGGCGAAAAATGCTGGTACACCATCGGCGAAGCGTTTTTTACGAAAGAATTTTCCGCGCGGTTCGTGGAGCATTTAACGAAAGAATATTACGACCCTGAAGTAAAATATATGCTCTGGGACGATTTTCAGATTCGCCACATCGATGATTTAAAACTCAAGGTAAAAGGTTATTCCGACGACGAATGCAAGGAATTCGACACCACGGAAGACATTTTGCAGTTCTATCCGAATTTCAAAGATTTCATCGACCAGTTTTTTCAGGAAGAAGAGCTTTTAAATTCCACTACCCGATTGAATTATCTTTCAAATTACGCCGACACCAAGCAATATTCAGTCGTTTCCACGGAACAGATGACCGGACGGCTTCACGTAAACGAAAATTTATTCGGTCCGAGTCCTGCGTGCCTTGAAGTTTTTCACAATGCAGCCATGGACGACCTGAAATTTTACGATCTGACCCGCGAAGACGATTTGGCCGTAGAAATTTCCAAAGCCACTGAACTTCCCACGGACTGCATTTTCGTGCATTCAGGTTCATCCGACGTAATCAAAACCATCATGACAATCGTTTTGAATGCCGATGACACAGTGCTGATTTCCGCGCCTGCATGGAATTATTACAAATCCGTGGTGGAACTTCGTCACGCAAAAGCCGCTTACTACGACGTAAAACCGGGCGAAAAATCCTACGAATTCGACACGGCAGGACTTTTATCAAAGGCAAAGGAAACGAATCCGCGCATAATCGTCGTAACTACTCCCCACAATCCTACCGGCGCCGTAATTTCCCGAAGCGACCTGGAAAAAGTCATCAAGGAAAATCCCACTTCCCTTGTAATCGTTGACGAAGCGTATCTGGGATTTTCAGATTTTTCATACGACGCGAAATTCCTCCTGAATCTTTACAATAACGTCGTTTTCGCGCGCACGTTCAGCAAACTTTACGGACTTGCAGGAGTGAGAATCGGTTACGGACTTTGTACGCCCATGGCAAAGCAGGTTTTTAAACTGGACTTGAATCCGTTCCGCGTAAGCAATCTGGGCAGAAAGGCAGCGATTCAGGCGTTGCGCGACAAAAATTACTACACG
>CAZACA010000086.1:0-8140 GCA_964483515.1 uncultured Treponema sp. | reverse complement strand
CTTTTCGCATAAAATTTTATTTTTATTTTTTTCATTGCGGCGCGGAAACAAAAAAATCCACGCCGTTTTTTTTTTATTCTGCAAAGTTGATTTTCCGTGAAAAAAATGATATCGATATCGCGAAAAAAAATTCGAGAGGTGTCTATGACTTTTTCAGAAAAAATTTTGGAATCGGCTCAGGAGGGAATCGTACTGCTGAAAAATGACGGCGGCGTTCTTCCGCTCAATCATGGTGAAACTGTTTCAATTTTCGGAAGGTGCCAGTTCGATTTTTACAAATGCGGCATGGGTTCGGGCGGTTCCGTGCGCGCTCCTTACTCCACAAATTTGACTGACAACGTTCCCTGCGCGGACAAGGAACTGGCGGAAATTTATCGCAGCTGGATCAGGGAAAATCCGTTCGATTCGGCGGGCGGCGGATGGGCAGCGGAACCATTTTTTCAGAAGGAAATGGTCGTCACTAAAGAACTGGCGGAAAATGCAGCAAAAAAATCCGGCAAGGCAATTTTTGTAATCGGACGGAATGCGGGCGAAGACAAGGATCTGATTGCAGAAAAAGGCGCATGGTTTCTGACTGATGACGAAAAAAATTCCATCAGGGAAATCTGCAAATTTTTTAAGGACGTAATCATAATTTTCAACACGTGCGGAATCATCGATACGTCATGGATTTTTGAAAAGGAATTTTCAGCGGTGAAAGCAGTTCTGTATGCGTGGCAGGGCGGACAGGAAGGCGGAAGGGCGTGCGCAAAAATCATCACGGGAGATTCGGTTCCGTCGGGAAAACTTTCGGACACCATCGCGAAAAAAATCAGCGACTATCCGTCAACGAAAAATTTCGGCACGCAGACAAAAGCGTTTTACGAAGAAGACATTTTTGTGGGCTACAGATATTTTTCAACTTTCGCGAAAGAAAAAATTCTTTTTCCGTTCGGCTTCGGACTTTCGTACACTTCTTTCGACGTGAAATTCGTTTCGTCAGAAATTTCAGGCGACGGAATAAAAATCAGGGCGAGCGTAAAAAATTCAGGCGAAAAATTTTCAGGAAAGGAAGTCGTGCAGATTTATTTTGAAGCGCCTCAGGGAAAACTTGGAAAACCTTCGCGGCAGCTTGCAGCGTTCAAAAAAAGCCGGCTTTTAAAACCAGGCGAATCGGAAGAACTGGAACTTGAATTTAAAATCGCGCAGATGGCTTCCTACGACGATTCAGGAAAATCAGGATTTAAAAATGCCTTCGTGCTTGAAAGCGGAAATTATTTTTTCTATCTGGGCACGGATTCTTTGAGCGCGGAAAAAATTCCCTGCGGAAAAAACGAATCCTTCAGCGTGGAAAAAACTTTCGTCACTGAACAGCTTGAAGCCGCGTTAATGCCGGAAGAAAAATTTTCACGACTCACGCCGGGCGAAAAAAAATCCGACGGAAATTTCAGCGAAGAAAAAGAAAACGTTCCGCTCATGGATTACGATTTGAAACTGCGCATCGAAAAAAATCTTCCCGCGGAAATTCCTTTTACGGGCGACAGGGGAATCCGCTTTGATGACGTAAAAAATGATCTGTCAAAACTCGACGATTTTGTGGCGCAACTTTCACCGAAGCAGCTTGCAACTTTAGTTCGCGGTGAAGGAATGATGAGCCGGAAAGCAACGCCGGGAATTGCATCGGTTCTGGGCGGAGTGAGCGAAGACCTGCACGCGCTCGGAATTCCTGTGGCGGGATGTTCGGACGGACCTTCGGGAATCCGGCTTGACACGGGAAAAGAAGCGTCGCTTATGCC
This sequence comes from uncultured Treponema sp., assembly GCA_964483515.1. GTDB lineage: Bacteria > Spirochaetota > Spirochaetia > Treponematales > Treponemataceae > Treponema_D. Next base: position 6,365 of record CAZACA010000086.1, on the reverse strand, counting down.
GGTGGGAACTCTGCTTGCCTGCTCGTGGAATCCTGATTTGGTGGAAGAACTTTTTGAATTTGAAGGCGAAGAAATCCGGCGGAACGAAATCGACACGATTCTGGGCCCAGGAATCAACATCCACAGAAATCCGCTGAACGGACGGAACTTTGAATATTTTTCGGAAGATCCGCTTCTGACGGGAAAAATTACCGTTGCAGTTTTAAAGGGCGCGGAAAAAAAAGGCGTCATCTGCACGATAAAACATTTTGCCTGCAACAGTCAGGAAACTCAGCGGAGAACCCACGACTCAATCGTTTCGGAAAGGGCGCTGCGGGAAATTTATTTAAAGCCGTTTGAAATCGCGGTAAAGGAAGGCGGCGCGAAATCAATCATGACGAGTTACAATTCCCTGAACGGACATTTTACTGCGGGCAATTACGACCTGGCAAAAACGATTCTGCGGAAACAATGGAAGTACGACGGACTTGTCATGACCGACTGGTGGGCAAACGTAAACGACTGCGTTCAGAAAGGAAGCGGAAACGTTCATCAGGTGGCATCGATGGTTCGCTCGCAGAATGATGCGTACATGATCGTGGACAACGACGCCGCGGAAAAAAACGGAAACGACGACGACATCAGCGAAAGTCTTGCAAACGGAAAACTTACCGTCGCGGAACTTCAGGTCTGTGCAAAAGACGTCATCCGCTTTCTTACGCGCTCCCTTGTTGCAGATCGTCCACTCCGCGACCTGGACAACATTCCGTCATTCAGTCCGGTTATCGCGGAAATTCCTTCGGGCGAAAAAGCCGTGGAAGAAAACGTGCGCTTTTTATGCAACGGATGCACCAGGCGAATTTTTCATGCAGGAGAAGACGGCGTGTACAATGTCATCGGAGTTTATTCAAAACCCGCGGATGAAAAAACCGTTTCGCAGTCAGTCTGCAACGTGCTTGTGGACAAAAATCCGACTTTTGCGTTCGAGTGCCGTTCCACCGAAGGAAAAGAAACCGCTGCAAACATCGGGCAGATCCGGCTGAAAAAAGGACTGTACGAAATTTCGCTTCTGCACACGAAACCCGGAATCGAAATAATTTTCGTGGCGCTGTCAAGGGAAATTACGACTTCTTCTGCCGTGGAATATTTTCCCAACGAAGGCGAAAGCAGGCGCGAAAATCCGTTCCGTTCGTCCTTGTAAAGCGGAGCCCGTTTCGGTAAAATTGCGCCATTATGAAAGCAATAATTACAGTCGTGGGCGGTGACAAAGTCGGAATCATCGCGAAAGTTTCGTCGTTTCTTGCAGGTCATTCCATCAACATCGCGGACATAACGCAGACGATTTTGAGCGGAAATTTCGTAATGATGATGATGGTGGATTTTGAAAACGCCGACATCGGAATCGACGAAGCGCGGAAGGAACTTCTGGACGAAGCAAAAAATCTGGGCGTGGAAGTAAACATCATGAACGAAAAAGTTTTTTCCGCCATGCACCGGATTTAAAAAAAAATGGCCGGACGACGAAAGCCGCCCGAACCAAACGCACACACTTTTAAACCAATTTTCTTATTCGAGGAAAGTTAGTTTAAACCTGGATGCAACGGGTCGAAAAAAATCGGCCCGTTTTTTTTTGCAATTTTTTTTTACAGCGCACCGAGTTTTTTGCATTCCGCGAGAGATTCTTCGTCGCCCTCAAGCCGCATTTTTAATCCGTCGCCATTTAAAAGTTCGCCGCCTGCATTTGAAATTCGTTCAGCCCACGTCCTGAGCCATTGTCCGTCGCCCCAGTCATACGAGCCGAAAATTCCGATTTTTTTGCCGCTTAAATTTCCTTCGATGCGCGAAAAAAATTCCTCCATGGAATCTTCCAGAACTTCGTCTCCCATCGCAGGGCTTCCCAAAAAAATTTTTTCGCACGACAAAACTTCAGCCGCATCCGCTTCCGCCGCCGTTGCAAAAAGAATTTCGCTTCCGTCCGATTTTGCGCCTTCCGCCACCAGATTCGCCATTCGTTCCGTGTTGCCCGTTGTACTCGCAAAAATTACACCTTTCTTCATTTTTTTCCTCCGATATTTTTTCCGATTTTTTTACGATGCCCTGTAAAGTTCCATGAGCCGCCTGGATTTTTCCACGTCGCCGTAAACCGCCCAGCTTCCGTTGAACTTTGCGTTCCGTCCGCCGTATTTTTCGTAGCCCGCCACGTCTTCCAGCGGATAGCCCAAAAAAATTCCGATTTCGTGGGGAAACGATGACGAATCCGAAAGCCGCCTGAAAAGTTCATTCAGCACTTCGTTCAAATTTTTCGACGGATAATTTTTTTCCGCAAAATAATTTTTCACCCGTTCATCCGACCAGATTTTTTTCAGCAGATTTTCGTTGTACACAAAAAGCAAAAAAATTTTTTCAGTCCGCGGAACGATTTTCATTTTCAGTGACGAAATTTCAAAAATTTTAAAGCAGCGGAAATTGTCGTTCATCTGCGCAAAAAAAATTTCACGCTGAACCGGAAGCAGACACGCAGGCTTTATTCCCCGCAAAGTCGAAGCAGAAAAATATTTCAACTGCATTTCAAAATTTTTCATTCGTCCCCCAAGTTGCACTAAATTAACTTTTGTTACTTATTGCTAACTGAATGGCGTTAGCATACACTAACTTTTTCGGCGTGTCAACAGATTCCTAAAAATTTTTTTTGATTTTTTTGCACGTTTAAAATAAAAAAACGGAATCCGAAAAACCGAATTCCGCTTAATTTTTTCCGCTAAAGTTCCGCGAGTTTTTTCTGAATCATTTCGCTTGCCGACGACGGATTTGCCTTTCCCCGGGACTCTTTCATCACCTGCCCCATGAGCCAGCCCAGAACGTTCGTCTTGCCGTTTTTAAAATCAGCGATGGCTTTCGGATTCGCCTGCAAAACTTTTTCCACGATGGATTCGATGGCGCTTTCGTCGCTCACCACTTCCATTTTTTCTTCGCGGATAATTTCGTCCACGGATTTTTTTGTCTGCATCATTTTTGCAAAAACCGTTTTTCCCTGCGCGCTGGAAATTCGACGGGAATCGATGGCGTTCACCAGATCGGAAATGTGGCGCGGAGAAATTTCTACGTCAGCGATGGATTTTTTTTCTTCGTTAAGTTTCGCGAGAAGTTCCGTGAGAATTATGTTTGCCGCACGCTTGGGATTTTTTGTTCCCGCTGCTGCTTCTTCAAACCAGACTGCAAGGTCGCGGCTGGAAGTAAGGGTTTCCACGTCGAAATCTGAAAGGGCGTAATCTTTTTTCAGACGGATTCGTTTTGCTTCGGGAAGTTCGCCGACTTTCGATTTTGCTTTTTCCACCAGATCGTCTGCCACGGCAAAAGGTTTTATGTCCGGCTCCACCACGAACCGGTAATCCACAAAAGAATTTTTTGTTCGCTGAACGACGGTGCGTCCCTTTGATTCGTCCCAGCCCATGGTCACTTTAAATCCCGGATTAAATTCCTGACGGTCTTCCTGAAATTCTTTCAGCTGACGGGCTGCTTCGTAAGTGCATGCTTCGCGGATTGAACGGAACGAGTTTAAATTTTTTATTTCGGAAATGGGCGTATGAAAAAGTTTTCCGTCTTCCCACACGTTTAAATTTATGTTGGCATCGCACCGCATATTTCCTTCTTCCAGATTTCCGCCGGTGACTTTTACGTAGCGCAGAATTTCCTGAACGGTTTCCATGAAAAGCGCGGCTTCTTCGGGGGAAGTCATGTCGGGCTTCGTGACGATTTCAATCAGCGGAGTTCCCGAACGATTGTAGTCGATGTACGAATGTGCGCCCTGCAGGTGAAGGGATTTTCCTACGTCCTCTTCCAGGTGAATCCGTTCGATTCGCACGCGCCGATATTTTCCGTCGGAACTGATGCAGTCGTCTCCGGCAAAATTTTTTCCGCGGCATTTTTCTTTTCCGAACCGCTGCTCTTCAGGATATTTCGCCATGGGAAGATCCACGAATCCGTCGGTGCAGAGCGGAATGTCGTACTGGGTAATCTGATAGCCTTTCGCCAGATCCGGATAAAAATAATGCTTTCTGTCGAATTTCGTAAATCGCGCAATGCTGCAGTTCAGCGCAAGTCCTGCCACCGAACCGAGTTCCACGTAGCCTTTTGAAACGCGCGGCAATGCACCGGGCAGACCGAGGCAGACGGGACAAACGCGAGTGTTGGGCATTCCGCCGTAACGATTTTCGCAGGCACAGAACGCTTTTGTTTTTGTCAGAAGCTGAGTGTGAATTTCGCACCCGATGACGATTTCATATTTTTCGATTGACATTTTTCCTCCAAAAAAAAATCATTCCGCCACAGGAATTCCGCAGCCTTTGTGGTCGTCTTCCCAGGATTGCGCCAGTGAAAGAATTTTCGGTTCGTCAAACATTTTTCCTGCAAACTGAATTCCCACGGGCATCCCGCCTTTTTCCGCGGAAGTTTTTCCGGCAGGAACTGAAATGGACGGAATGCGCGCAAGATTTACAAAAGTCGTAAACAGATCGCTCAGGTACATGGCAAGGGGATCGTCAACTTTCTGTCCGAGTTTGAATGCAGCAGTGGGGCATGTGGGGCAAAGAATCAGGTCGTAATTTTCAAAAAGCGATGCAATTTCCCGCTGAATTCTTGCACGAACCGACATTCCTTTTTTGTAAGTGTCGCCCGAAAATTGTTCCGAAAGCACGTAATTTCCGATGATGATCCTGCGCTTTACTTCCGGTCCGAATCCGTTTGAACGCGTGTCCACGTAAAGTTCGTCGTAACCGTTTCCGTTGTCGATTCTGTTTCCGTAGCGGATTCCGTCGAATCGGCTTAAATTCGATGCGGCTTCAGAAAGTGCAATGACGTAATAACTTGCGATTGACGCGTCCAGAACAGGCAGATCCACCACGTCGATTTTCGCGCCTTTTTTTTCAAACCATTTTCGCGTTTCGTCAAAAATTCCTGAAACGTCGCTTTCCATTCCTTTCGATTCCAGAAACTGTCTTGGCACAGCAATTTTCAGTTCGCGGAAATTTTCATACGGTTTTAAATCGCGCAGATTTTTTTCGCCCGGAAGATTCGCGGAAGTATCATCGTAAAAATCTTCGCCGCACATAACCGAAAGGGGAATCGCAATGTCCCGCGGAGTGTGCCCGATGATTCCCACCTGATCCAGTGACGAACCGTATGCAACGACGCCCCACCGGCTCAAAACTCCGTAAGTCGGCTTCAGACCGTAAACGCCGCAGTAACTCGCCGGAAGCCGCACCGAACCGCCCGTTTCCGTTCCCAGCGCAAAAAGCGCCTGGTTTGCCGCAACTGCCGCCGTGGAACCGCCCGAAGATCCGCCCGAAACGTATTCGCGGTTTATGGGATTTCGCGTCGGTCCGTAGATGGAATATTCCGTGGAAGAACCCATGGCAAATTCGTCCTGATTGCATCTGCCCAGCGGAATGGCGCCCGCATTTTTCAGCCTGCCGATTACAGTGGCGTCGTAAGGTGCAACGTATCCCTGAAGAATTTTGCTTGAACAGGTCAATTTTTTTCCGCGCACGGAAATGTTGTCTTTGTTTGCAAAGGGAATTCCCAGAAGAGGCTGATTTTCAAAAAGTTCGTCAAGCGTTCCTGCGATTTTTGCATCGGCGATTTTTTTGTCGGCTTCTTTTGCCAGAGTCAGGGCGTCGTCATAAATTTCCAGAAATGCATTCAGCGGAACTGCGGATTTTTTGTCGCGCTCGAAAGTTTCCGCGGATTCCTTCACCAAATCTTCGCTTGAAACCTGAAGCGATTTCAGTGCCGCCCGTGTTTCGTCAATCGTTTTGTATTTCATATTTTCTCCGATGCTGATTTTTACGCGCCTTCGCCCAGAACTTTTGGAACCTGAAAATATCCGTCCATGAAATTTCCTTCGTTGATTTTTTTAACGTCGTGCATTTCAAGCCCGCGGACAATTTCATCTTCCCGAAGGAGTTCCGCTTTTGTCGAAGGATATGCGTCGTAAGGATTTTCCGAATCGTCGTATTTTGAAAGAATGTCGAAGTAGCCCACGATTTCGTCCACTTGCTTTTTCAGCGTTGCCATGTCGGTGCTTTCAGGAGAAAGACGCGAAAGGTACAAAAGATTTTCCAGAGTCGTTTCATCGACCGTTCGTTTGTGTTCACTCATGGGCGGCATTATACATTTTTTTTTTTCTTTGTGGAATTGATTTCATTTTCAGTTTTTGCCCGCAACAATTTTTTCACGCCGAATTTCTGCAACGAATTTTTTCACGCCGAAATTTTGCGACCAATTTTTTTCACGCTGAAATTTTGCAACGATTTTTTTTCCGCTGAATTTCCGCAACAAATTTTTCCGCTGAATTTTCGCAACGATTTTTTTCGCTGAAATTCCGCGAC
>CAZACA010000085.1:2402-8159 GCA_964483515.1 uncultured Treponema sp. | reverse complement strand
TTTTTTTTTACTGGAGAAGAATGTGGACAACTCAGGCGGAAAAACCGGCATGAAGCAAAAACTGAAATCCGTGAAGGCAATTTATTTTGCGTACAAAATTACCCTGCGCCCCGTGCGAATAATTTTCAACAGAATTAAATTTTATCGTTCAGTTTTAAAGGCGCGGAATTATCTGGAAAAAATCTGTAAAAAATATCCTGATTATTGCGTGGTTCATTCGTGGTGCAGCGGAATCGGTGATGATGTTCTGACGATGGCTTATTTAAAAGCGTTCCGCGAAAAAATCGGCAAAAAGATTCTGCTTGTTTCGCCCGAAAACACAAAGGAACTGATTGAACGATATTCCGGTTATGACGACGTGATTTTTCTGGAAAAAAATTTTTGCAACGGATTGAATCAGGCTTTTCAGGGAATCAGAATCGGCAGGAAATGGTACGAAAATTTGCGGAAAGAAAATCGGCTTGTCTGTACGTGCGTATGGTTTCTGGTGAACGACGAAATTTTAATGTATTTGAATGGTCTGTACTGGCTGAATATTTTGCGTGACGTAATTTATAAAATTCCTGAAGATTCGCCGGTTCAGTTTCCTGCGCAAAAAAAAACTGACGTTCCGCTGAATCAGAAACGAATTCTTGTAAATCCGTTTTCAAACAGTTCGCGGATTCCTGTGGAAAGCATGACGGAAATAATCGATTTTTTCCGCGCAGAAGGTTACGCGATTTTTACCAACTGCGTTCAGGCGGATTCTTTCTGCTTTGACGGAACTGAACGTTACTGCAAAAGTTTCATGGAACTTTACGACGAAGCGGATTCCTTTGAGTACATCGTTTCCGTCCGTTCAGGAATTCTGGATTTGCTTGCTTCCCGAAAACCGCGCCAGATTGTTCTGTGCTCAAATCCGTTATTTAAAAATATTTATTCGATGAAAATGTGGAAATGCGACGCGCTGGAAATGGATTTTGACGCACCGGACAGAATGGAACGCATAAAAAAATTCGTGGAGGAAAAATCGTGAACGCAGAATACGTCATCGTTCAGGCAGGCGGAAAAGGAACGCGGCTGGGCACGCTTACAAAAAACAAACCCAAGGCAATCGTGAGCGTGGACAACCTTCCCATGATTTTTCACCTGATGAAAATTTTCCGCGGAAAAAAATTCATCGTCATCGGCGACTACAAAATCGACGTGCTTGAAAAGTATCTGGAAATTTTTTCGCCGGAAGATTTTTTCGTGGTAAAGGCTGAAGGAAGCGGAACCTGCGCCGGAATAAAAAATGCGCTGAAAATCGTTCCGCAGAAAAAATCGTTCATGCTCATCTGGTCGGATTTAATTCTGGACGAAAACTTTTCGCTGGAAAAAGCCGGAAAAAATTCGGTAGGAATTTCATGCGGATTTTCGTGCCGCTGGTCGTATAAAAATAAAATTTTCAGCGAAGTTCCTTCCGCGGAATTCGGCGTGGCAGGACTTTTCGTTTTTACGGACAAAGAAATTCTTTCCGACGTTCCGGATTCAGGCGAATTCGTAAAATTCCTTTCGCAGAAAAAAATCGATTTTGATGAACTGAAACTTTCCGGTGCAAAGGAAGTGGGCACGCTTCTGTCGTACGATTCATGCAGAAAAAAAAACGTCTGCCGTCCGTTCAATTCCGTGGAAATTTCCGCTGAAAAAGTCGTGAAAAAACCGCTGGACGAACAGGGCAGAAAAATTGCGCAGGACGAAATCGGCTGGTACAGAAAAATGAACGAACTGAATTTTTCGCGCATACCGAAAATTTTTTCCTACGAACCGCTCGTCATGGAAAGAATAAATGGCAGGAATGCATTCGATCCGTCGCTGAACCTTTCCGCGGAACAGAAAAAAATCGTGCTGAAAAATTACGTGGATTCGCTTCTGGAACTTCACGCAAAAGGAAACTGCGCTGCGGATTTTTTTTCGCTTCAGGAAAATTACTACACGAAAACCATGGAGCGCCTTGACCGCGTGCGGAATTTAATTCCCCTTGCTGAACGGGACACGATTTCTGTAAACGGCAGGAAATGCATGAACGTTTTTTTTCATCGCGCAGAATTTAAACGTGCCGCGGAACGAATTCTATACGACGCAAAATTTTCAGTGATTCACGGCGACTGCACTTTTTCAAATTCGCTGGTGGATGAAAATTTAAACGTAATTTTTTTTGATCCCCGCGGATACTTCGGCGAAACAAAAATTTTCGGCGATGAATATTACGACTTTGCAAAACTTTATTATTCGGCAGTTGGAAATTACGACCAGTTCAACGCGAAAAATTTCGACCTGGAAATTTCGGCTGACGGCGTAAAAATTTCCGTGGCGCAGAACGGATTCGGTGACCTGGAAGAATATTTTTTCTCGCTGATTCCGGACTGCAATCCGGAAAAAATCCGGCTGATTCATGCGGTAATCTGGCTTTCGCTGTGCACTTATGCGTGGGATGACTACGACAGCATTTGCGGCGCATTCTACAACGGAATTTTTTATCTGAACGAATTTTTGGGCGGCGGAAAATGAACGCATATTTTGAAGAACGGATGAAAACCATAACGGATTCCCTCGATTCCATGGACGAAAAAAAATTCGCGGAACTTCTTGGCGAATGTCTTGAAACGCAGAAAAACGGCGGAAAAATCGTGCTTTCGGGCCTGGGAAAAAACGTACCGATCTGCGAAAAAATTGTGGGCACGCTGAATTCCCTTTCGATTCAGGCGAATTTCCTGCACACGAATACGGCGGTGCACGGAGACCTGGGCATGATTCGCAAAAACGACCTGGTTCTGGTGCTTTCAAAAAGCGGAAGCACTGCGGAATCGGTGACGCTTGCAAAACTTCTGGTTCAGCGCGGATGCAATTCCTGGGCAGTAACGTTCAGCCGCGGAAGCCTGATTTCACGAATTTTAAAAAAAGAACTTTCGCTGAATTTAAAAAACGAAGGCGACGACTGGAACATCGTACCGAACAATTCGTCGAGCGTTTATCTGATTCTGCTTCAGGGACTTTCGCTTCAGCTCGCGGAAAAAATGGGCGTGACGCTGGACGACTTCAGGAAAAATCATCCGGGCGGCGCGATTGGAGAAAAACTTCGTGGAAGAAATTGAACTTTCACCGCTGGCGCACACGTGGCTTTTCGACATTGACGGAACGATTGCAAGACACAACGGCTACAGGGACGACGGACGCGACACGATTCTGGACGGCGTAAAGGAATTTTTTGAAAGGATTCCCGAAAGCGATAAAATAATTTTTTTGACTTCACGAAGCGAAGAATTCAGAAAATCCACGGAAGAATTTCTGGCGCAAAACGGAATCAGGTTCGACGGAATTTTTTTCGGACTTCCTTTCGGTGAGCGGATTCTGGTGAACGACGAAAAACCCGGCGGACTGAAAACTTCACGCGCAGTAAATCTGGTGCGGAACGAATTTGCCCTGTCCGTAAAAATAAATTCAGATCTGTAAATTCCCCTCGCGCAAAAAAAATCAGAGGCTGTTCCACAGGGGCTGAAATTTTTTTTTGTCGGATTCGTGGCACCATAAAAAAAACGTTACGTCCGCTTCTTTGTCGCTGATGGGAATCGTCACGCGGTCCTGAATTTCTTCGTCGGGCACTGCAACGTTTGACGTGAACGCCGGAATGGTGGACGCCTTTACCAGTTCTGAAAAAGTGAACCGTTCGTCCTGCATCAGGAAATTTGAGTCAGGCATTTTTTCTTTGGGCAGGCTGTGCCAGAATCCGATTTGCGAAAAAAGCAGCATGGTTTCTCCGTTGAGTTCGCTCATGGAAAGTTTTTTGCGTTTTGCAAGGCGATGACTTTTGTGCAGAAAAAAGCAGAGCTGTTCGTGCAGGATTTCGCAGCAGAAAATTCCTGATTTTTCCGATTTGTACGGCATGAAAATAATCTGATACGCGTTTGCATCGAAATTTTTTTCCAGTTCGTCAAGGTCTTTCATTTCGGAAGAAACGGCGAATTCAGGAAAAACGGATGACAGAAGCGGCATGATTTTCCAGATCGGACCGGGCGCGCAGGAACCTGCGGAAATTGTACGGCGGCTTTTGTCGAAATCCTTTATTGCGCGATGCATTTCCTTTGCGTCTGCCACGATTTTTTTTGCGTATTCCAGTGCAAGCGTTCCGTTTTCGTTCAGCGCGATTTTATTTTTTGTCCGTGAAAAAAGTGAAACTTCCAGTTCGGCTTCCAGTTTCTGAATGGAAAGGCTCAGTGCAGGCTGCGAGACAAAAAGTTTTTCTGCGGCTTTTGAAACCGTTTCGTTTTCGGCGACGGCAATCAGCTGTTCGAGCTGTCTGAGTTCAATCATTTTTTTCTCTCCTGAATTCGTTTTTTCAGTATTACGTTTTATTATAGCACGATTTAATAATTGTATTGTACTTTTTTATTCTGCGCCTTTAGAATCACATCGAAATCAAAAAAAAGCAAGGGGAAAAAAATGGTATTTTATTTTACCGCTACGGGAAACAGCCTGTACGCGGCGAAAAAATTTTCAGAAAATCCGCAGAGCATTCCGCAGGTGCTGAAAAACCGCGATTTGTCCTTTGCCGACAGCGAAATCGGAATCGTTTGTCCGGTATACAGTCATCTTCCGCCGAAAATTGTCCTGGATTTTATGGCGCGTGCAAAATTTCAGTGCGATTATTTTTTCATGATAATGACTTACGGAAAAATGCGGTGCAACACGGAACGCCTTACTGCGGAAAAAGTGTCGTCGTTCGGTATAAAAATAAATTATATAAAAACCATTCTCATGGCGGACAATTATCTGCCGGTTTTCGACATGGACGAAGAATCCGCGGCGGACAAAAATGTGGATGCACAGCTTGACGAAGCGGTTCGGGAAGTCCGCGAAAGAAAATGCGAAATCAGGGTGCCGCAAAAGGAAGACGAAGAAATTCATGAGCAGCTTGTAAAGATGAATCTGGCTCAGCCTGAATTCAACAGCGGCGCGCAAATCACCATAACAGGAAAATGCATCGGCTGCGGAATCTGCACGAAAGTTTGTCCCGTGGGAAATTTTTTCATTGACGGCGGAAAATCATTTCGGAAAAAAACTGAATGCGAATTCTGTCTTGCCTGCGCCCAGCTCTGTCCGGTGAAAGCAATTACCTTGAGCATGGCGGACAAAAATCCTTCGGCGCGTTACCTGAATCCGGAAATTACTTTGGGCGAAATAATCCGCTCGAATAATCAGAATAATTTTTTAAAGGAAGGTTGAAAATGAAAAAAATTGCATTGTGTCTTGCACTTTGTGTTCTGGCTTCGTCGCTTTTTGCGGTGCCGTCAAAATCGAAGAAAAAAAAATCGGCGGAAAACAGCGGTGCGCTGAAAGATGCAGAACCGATTTTCGGTCTGGGAGAAAAATTCGACACGGACAAATTTACCGGCGACGTTTTTCTTAAGTTAATCGCGGATGAAGGCGGCGTGAACATTTCAAACGTGACTTTTGAAAAAGGATGCATCAACGCATGGCACGTTCACGATCATGTGCAGATTCTCCTGGGAACGGCGGGCGAAGGCTACGTTCAGAAAGAGGGCGGAGAAGCGGAACTCATAAAGGCGGGCGACGTTGCAGTAATTCCGGCGGGAACGAAGCACTGGCACGGCGCAACGCACACAAGTCAGTTTACCCACATTTCGGTTTCGGGCGCGGTGGTGGACTACAACACGAAATGGCTTGAGGAAGTGAGCAGGGAAGATTACGACAGGCTGAAATAATTCGCGGAAAAAAATT
>CAZACA010000085.1:0-2302 GCA_964483515.1 uncultured Treponema sp. | reverse complement strand
GAGGAAGTGAGCAGGGAAGATTACGACAGGCTGAAATAATTCGCGGAAAAAAATTAAGGGGAAAAAAAAACGGCGGGAAATTTTGTCAGGGAATTTCAGCGGAAAAAAAAAGGGCGTGAAATTTTGTCGGCGAATTTCAGCGGGAAAAAAAAGGCGCGGAATTTTGTTCGCGGAATTTCAGCGGAAAAAAACGGCGTGGAATTCTGTCAGCAAATTTCAGCGGAAAAATCGGCGCGGAATTCTGTCGGCGAAAATTCAGCGGAAAAAAACGGCGCGGAATTTTGTCAGCAAATTTCAGCGGAAAAAAATTGGCGCGGAATTTTGTCAGCAAATTTCAGCGGAAAAAAATCGGCGTGGAATTTTGTCAGCAAATTTCAGCGGAAAAAAATCGGCGTGGAATTTTGTCAGCGAATTTCAGCGGAAAAAAACAAAAAAAAAATTCGGCTTTACGGAGGAAAAAATGAAAAAATCGGTTCTGATTCTGGCGGCGGCGTTTGCAGGATTCGCTTTGTCTGCAAAAGACGTTTCGCTTAAAAAGCAGGGAATGTTCAGTTCGGGCGGTTCGGTGACGGAAGCGGTTCCGGGAAAATACGACGAGACGACGAACTGGCTTTCACCCACGCGGGAAGGAAACACGGCGCACGTTGATCATGCAAATGTTTTTTATCAGATTCCGTCGAAGGAAAAGGGAAGTCCAGTGGTTTTTCTGCACGGATACGGACAGAGCAGAATGGGATGGATGACGACGCCTGATGGACGTGACGGATGGAGCGATATTTTTCTGCGGAACGGACGCGCGGTTTTCCTGGTGGATCAGCCGAGACGCGGAGAAGCAGGAAGTACGGTTTCCATGACGCAGGGATTCATCGACACTTTTTCTGACAGGACGAATTTTTATCTTCCGGGCGATCAGGCATGGTACACGCATTTCAGGATCGGACGGGTTGCGCCTGACCGGTATGACGGAAGCAAATTTCCTGCGGGCGAAAAAGTTCAGGATCAGTTTTTCAGGCAGATGACGCCGAACACCGGAGCATACGATGAAAAGCTTTTCGGCGAATCGCTGAGTTCGGTGCTTTCTGATGCAGCGGAAATTTCCGGAAAAAAAATTGTGTACGTAACGCATTCACAGGGCGGACGCGTGGGCTGGCAGACTGAAACGAAAAACATGGCGGCACTCATTGCAGTTGAACCGGGCGGATGTCCTGTTCCGGGAAGTGACGAATACAAAAAATTTCTGGAAGCGAAAATTCCCATGATCGTGATTTTCGGCGACTACATTGACAACGGACCGGCTGACATAAAATCCACGTCGTTCTGGAAAGGCGTGCGTGACCAGGCGGAAGATTTTGCAGAGAATTACAGAAACGACGGAGGCGACGCGGAAGTCTGGGATCTGCCGAAAATGGGAATCACCGGAAACAGTCACTTCATGTTTCAGGAAACGAACAACAGGGAAATCGCGGATTTAATCGAAAAGTGGCTTAAGGCTCACAGACTCTAGCGGATTTTTTTCAGGGAGAAAATTCATGAAAGAATTTAAAAAGATTTTTCTTCTGCCGGTTTTCCTGTGCGTCCTGATTTTTTCTTCAGCGGCGCAAAAAACTTCGTCTGCAAAAGGAAAAATTCTCGTAGCGTATTTTTCGTTTCCCATCGACAACGGAAAGGAATCGCTTGATGCAACTTCGGGAGCCAGCGTTACCATCGACGGAAATCGTCATTGGGGCAACGCGGAATACATTGCAAACCGTGCGGCAAAAAATCTGAACGCGGACATTTTTAAAATCGACACGGGCGATCATTATCCTGTGGACTACGAAAAAATTTTCGACTTCACCAGAAATGAGCAGCGGCGAAAAATTGTTCCGGAACTGGTTTCGCATTTAAAGAACATGGCGGACTACGATCAGGTTGTAATCTGCTATCCCATCTGGTGGTATGCGCTTCCGCTTGCAGTAACGTCGTTTTTGAACGAATACGATTTTTCGGGCAAGACGATTTTTCTCGCGGAAACACACGGCGGTTCGGGTCTGGGCGGAACTGAAAAAGAAATTGCTTCACTCGTACCGGGCGCAACGGTGAGCAGGAATTATCTGGTAATTTCGCGCAGGGAAGGAACAAAAGCATCGCAAAAAATCGACAGGTGGTGCTCTGAAATTTTAAGCGGAACAAAATAAAATTTCAGCGGAAAAAAACAAAAAAAAAATTCGGCTTTACGGAGGAAAAAATGGAATACAGAATTTTGGAGAACGGCGTAAAAATGCCGCAGCTGGGTTATGGCGTTTATCAGGTTTCAGACGCT
>CAZACA010000084.1:6469-8245 GCA_964483515.1 uncultured Treponema sp. | reverse complement strand
GCACGTCCTTTACGTCGCCCGCCAGAACGCCGCCCTGAATTGCCGCACCGATTGCCACCGCTTCATCCGGATTTACTGCACGGCTTCCTTCCTTTCCGAAAATTGACTTTACGATTTCCTGAACTTTCGGCATTCGCGAAGAACCGCCCACCAGAAGCACTTCGTCGATTTTGTCCGCTGAAATTTCCGCGTCTTTCATTGCCTTGATGCACGGTTCGCGGGTAGCTTCAAAAAGATGATCGGTCATCTGCTCGAACTGTGCGCGTGTAAGCGTTTTCTGCAGGTGCTTCGGTCCGGTTGCGTCCGCCGTAATGAAAGGCAGGTTGATTTCCGCGGAAGTCTGATTTGAAAGGGAAATTTTTGCGTTTTCAGCCGCTTCACGAAGTCTCTGCAACGCCATGGAATCCTTTGACAGATCGATTCCCGTATCGTTCCTGAATTCCGAAATGAGCCAGTTTACGACGCATCTGTCCCAGTCGTCTCCGCCCAGGTGAGTGTTTCCGTTGGTGGATTTTACTTCAAATACGCCGTCGCCCAGTTCCAGAATCGAAATATCAAATGTTCCGCCGCCCAGGTCATAAACCGCAATGGTTTTTTCCTGCTTCTGATCTTTATTGAATCCGAATGCAAGGGACGCCGCCGTGGGTTCGTTAATGATTCGCTTTACGTCAAGCCCCGCAATTTTTCCTGCATCTTTCGTCGCCTGACGCTGTGCATCGTTAAAGTACGCCGGAACTGTAATGACCGCTTCGGTAACGGTTTCGCCCAGATAATCTTCCGCCGTTTTTTTCATTTTTTGCAGGATGAACGCCGAAATTTCCTGCGGACTGTATTCTTTTTTTGAACCGTTTTCTTCAACTTCTACGCGCACATCTTCGCCGTGATCTTTAACCGTGTATGGAACGAGTTTTGCTTCGCCCGAAAGTTCGCTGAATCTGTGACCGATGAACCGCTTGATTGAATAAATCGTATTTTTCGGATTGGTAACCATCTGATTTTTTGCAGGAAGTCCCACAACGCGGTCGCCTTTCGCAGTAAAACCGATGATTGACGGAGTAGTTCGTCCGCCTTCCGAATTCTGAATTACAACCGGTTCTCCGTTTTCCATTACTGAAACGCACGAATTCGTGGTTCCAAGGTCAATGCCGATAATTTTTCCCATTTTATTTTTCCTCCATAAGTTAAGTTTATGTTCATTCTTCCCCAGCGGAAGATTCTTCGTTTTTATTTTCGTTTTTTACGCTTCCGTCCGGCATGCTCACCATAACTTTTGCGTGCCTGATTACGCGGTCTTTCAGTTTATAGCCCTTCAAGTAAACCGTCTTCAAAACCGGTTCAGCGACTGCTTCCTGCATGGAACCGATTGCTTCGTGAATGTCCGGATCAAAGGAATCGCCTGCTGCACCGTAAGAAACCAGATTGTATTTGTTTTCCAGAAGGCTGATTAAATTCCTGCTGATCATCTTTACGCCGTCTGCAATGGTTTTGGGGTCGGTAGCGTTTCCTGCCGCTTCAACCGTCCTGTCGAAATTGTCCAGGCTTTCCAGAAGGTCTTTCAGCAGATTCGTGTTGGCGTAGTCCACTGCATCGCGATTTTCCTGAAGTGCACGCTTCCTGTAGTTTTCAAAATCCGCCGCACGCCGCAGAACCTGATCCTTAAGATCGTCGTTGCTTTTTTTCAGCGCGTCAATCTGTCCCTGAAGTTCAGCAATTTTTTCTTCCGCGGATTTTTCCGTTTCCGCTGATTCATCCGGTTCAGTTTCCGCAGAATTTTCG
>CAZACA010000084.1:3201-6369 GCA_964483515.1 uncultured Treponema sp. | reverse complement strand
GCAGAATTTTCGTCCTGATTTTCCGCTGATTCAGTCTTTTCTTCGTCCTTTGCTTTTTTTTCTCTGCTCATTTGATTTTCCTTTCATCAAAAAAAGTACTCAATTTATTTTTGGAATGCAACATTTTTTTTTCGCGGAATTCAGCGGTCGTCCATGGGAATGTAATTTCGTTCGCCCATAATATTTTTGTACGCAGGCCGATAAATTCTTTTTCCCGCAACGATTTCTTCCACACGATGCGCGCTCCATCCGGCGATTCGTGCAATGGCAAAAAGCGGCGTGTAAAGTTCCCGGGGAATGTTCAGCATGGAATAGACGAATCCTGAATAAAAATCCACGTTGGTGCATATGCGTTTTTTGTGTCCGTGAATTTCGTACAGAACGTCCGGCGCGATTTTTTCGATGGAAGCGTACAGATTGAATTCGTCCATGAATCCTTTTGCCGCAGCCAGTTCCCTCGCCTTGTTCCGCAGAAGGATTGCCCGCGGATCGCTGATTGTATAGACTGCGTGACCCATTCCGTAAATGAGTCCTGTTCCGTCGAAAGCTTCCTTCCGCCCGATTTTATAAAGATAATCCGTAATTTCCTTTTCGTTCGACCAGTCCTTTACGTTCGCCTTGATGTCGTCCATCATTTCCATTACGCGGATATTGGCTCCTCCATGCCGTCTGCCTTTCAGCGAACCCACCGCCGAAGCAATCGCCGAATAAGTGTCCGTGTCCGCCGAAGAAACTACGTGAACCGTCAGCGAAGAATTGTTTCCGCCGCCGTGTTCCGCATGAAGAATCAGCGCCAGGTCAAGGGTTTCCGCTTCAAGCCGCGTGTAGGTTTTGTCGCTTCGTGTCAGCCGCAGAAAATTTTCCGCCGTGCTCAGTTCAGGAAGCGGATTGTGGATGTAAAGGCTTTTTCCGTCGTAGTACCGCCGTTTCGCCTGATAACCGTACGCCGCCAGAGTCGAAAAACGCGAAATCAGTTCGATGCATTGCCGCAGGATGTTTGCCACGTCACGATTTTCAGGATCGCTGTCGTAGGAATATGACGCCAGAACTCCGCGGGCAATTTTGTTCATGATGTCGCTGGAAGGCGCTTTCATGATCATGTCTTCAGTAAAATATTCAGGCAGAGTCCGCAGATTTCCCAGAAAAGCCGAAAATTCTTCCAGCTGACCCTGCGCGGGAAGTTCGCCGAAAAGCAGAAGATAAACGCACTGTTCATAGCCGAACTGATGATGTTTTTCCGCGTCATGCACGATGTCTTCCACGTTGTATCCGCGATAAATCAGCCTGCCCGGAACTGCAATTTTTTTTCCGTCTGCATCAATTTCGTAGCCCACTACATCGCCGATTTTCGTCAGTCCCACCAGAACGCCCCGTCCGTCCGCATAACGCAATCCGCGCTTTACGTCGTATTTTTCGTAAAGGGACTGATCGATGGGGTCGTTGTCGATGGTCATTTTGGAAAGTTTGTCCAAAAACGTGGAGTTGACATTTTCTGCTTTCACTTTTTTTCCTCACATTTTTTTTGCCGAATCGCCGGATTTTTGCATAAATATACAGTTTTTCCGCCGAATTATGCAACAAGACGAAATTTTTACATTTTTTCCAGGAACGGAACCAGCACCAGATTCATTCCGCTTTTTAAAACGCCGAGAGTGCATTCCGCCAGACAAAGCCGCGCCGAAGCCAGTGCAGGATTTTTTTCCGCCTCGCCCACGATGGGACAGTCGCGATAAAAACTGCTGAAACTTTTGCTCACGTCGTAAAGATACATCGCCATGAAACTGGGGTCTAAAAGTTCCGCGGATTTTTCTACCACGCGGGGAAATTTTTCCAGTTCCTTTACCAGCGCCCATTCGCTCGGAGAAGTTAAAAGCGCAAGATTTTTTTCGTCAGATGACGGCAGCAGATTTTTTTCGGACGCCTTTGCAAGAATCGACGAAATCCGCGCACCCATGTATTGCAGGTAAGGTCCCGTGTTTCCGTTAAAGCTCAGTGATTCCGCGGGATTAAAAAGCATATCCTTTACCGGCGCCACGTTCAGCAGATAATAATGAAGCGCACCCAGAGCAACTTTTTCAGCCACGTCTTCCGCGTCCACCGACGAATCCCTTCCGCGCTCTTCGATTGCCTTTAAAGCATCCGCGTGCAGGCTGTCCAGAAGGTCATCAGCGTCCACGACGGTTCCTTCACGGCTTTTCATTCGTCCGCTGGGCAGATTTACCAGGCCGTAACTCAGGTGAAAAAGTTTGTCGCTCCAGCCGAATCCGAGTTTTTTCAGAATGTGAAAAAGAATTTTAAAGTGATAGTTCTGTTCGCTCGCCACAACGTACACAAGCTGATTGAACTGCCAGTCGTCATGCCTGCTGATTGCCGTGCCGATGTCCTGGGTAATGTAAACCGAAGTTCCGTCTTTTCTGAGCAGAACTTTTTCGTGAGCGTCTTCGTCCTTTCCTTTGCCCACCACGTCGGTTACGTCGATCCGCACGCTTCCGTCCGCCGCCTTAAAGAAAACGCCTTTTTCCAGACCCTTTAAAATTTCGTCCTTTCCCTTGAGATACGTTTCGCTTTCAAAATAAAATTTGTCGAATTCCACGCCCGTCCGTCTGTACGTTTCCTTTACGCCGTCAAAAGTCCAGTCGTTCATTTTTTGCCAGAGTGCGCGAATTTCTGCGTCCCCTGATTCCCACTTTCTGAGCATTTCTTCCGCCTGCTCCTGCGCTTCCGGATGCTCCTTTACGTAACGGTCGAATTCCACGTAGCACTGACCCACAAAATGATCGCCCTTCATGCCCAGCGATTCCGGCGTTTCGTTTTTCGGTTCGTGAAAAATTCTGTAGGCAAGCATGGATTTGCAGATGTGAATTCCGCGGTTGTTGATTAAATCCACTTTAAAAACTTCTGCGCCCGCTTTTTTTAAAATCCTGCTGACACTTTCGCCCAGCGCATCGTTGCGAAGATGACCCAGATGAAGCGGTTTGTTCGTGTTCGGCGAAGAAAATTCCACCATGATTTTTCTGCCGTCAAAGATTTTTTTTCCGTCCGAATTCAGCGAGCCGTATTCCGCGCCCTGATTCAAAACGGATTTTAAAACCTGCACCACCGACGACGATTTTTCCAGCCGCAGGTTTACGTAAGGTCCGCACGCAAAAATTTCGCCGATTTTTTCCG
>CAZACA010000084.1:0-3101 GCA_964483515.1 uncultured Treponema sp. | reverse complement strand
CAATCTGCGCCACCGACTGGGGAGACGTGTGAAAAATTTTCGCGCAGAAAAACATCGGCACGCCCATGTCGCCCATTTCAGGTCTGGGAGGATTTTCCACGCGGACGTTTTCTTCAATGAAATCCTGCTTCACGTCCAGATTTTTTTCCGCCGCCAGTTCCGAAAGCGCACGCACCACCACCGATTTAAAAATTTCCTTTTGTTCTGCCATTGTAAAATCCTAAAAAAAATTCCGGTTCGTCCGTTAAATTTTCAGCGCATCCGATTTTTTCAGGACGCGCATTTTTTCCGTAAAACGTGGCGGAACTTTACTCCATTTTTTTTAAAAAGGCAATTCTTCCTTTTTCCAGGATGCACGGTCGAAAATATTTCCGCTCACAGAAATCCATTCGCCGTCCCTTGTGTCGAACGAATTTTTATTCTGCTTTCCGATGCTCCAATTCACCGAAGTAGTTACGATTTGCCGTTCGTTTTTTGCGTCGGAAGAAATTCGTTTTCCCGTAAAAGGATTCAGCGGATTCTGCACCAGACCGTCCAGCGCAATCGACGGAACATCCGCGTTGGTCATAAAATCGTTGCAGACAGAAAATTCCTTGTCAGCGGAAAAATCTTTTACGAGCAGAAGGGCATTCACGCTTTGCAAATCGAAAGGCCAGTTTGTGTTGCCTACATTCACGATGAAATCTTTAAAAATAAAGTCGTCAAAAAATTTCAGGCTGTTCGCTCCATGGTCTGAAGCGATTATAATCCGCGTGTTGTCGTAGCATCCGTTCTGCCTCAAAAAATCAAAATATTCCGCCAGCTGAAGATACGCCGCCACATTCGCCTGATAATGAATCAGCCGGTTCGTGTTTCCGAGTTTTAATTTTTCGTTGAAGGGCGAAACGTAATCCGTCTGGAAATTTTCGGCAGGAACGTATTCAGGAATTTTCAAAAGCGTAGGATTGTGCGTGGTAATGTTGTCCGCAAGTTCAAAAACGAAATTTTTATTTTCGTCAGTAAAGCGCGTAAAATTTTTCATGTAATGCAGGACGGAATAACCGCTTAAAAAACCGAGCAAATTTTTGTCGCCCGATTCCGCTTCAAAATAATTTCCGTTGTCGTAAAGCAAATTCTGCGCCGCAAGCGGAACGCTTTTCATCAGCGCATAAAGGAAAAAATTCCGCCTGTTTGAATCAAAATTTTCTGCCGCCAGACCGAAATCCGCAGTGTATTTATTCGTGTATTTTCCTTCCGTGACGAACGCCTTTATCTGCGGATACGGAGCAAAAATCGAAATGTCGCTTGCCCATTTGTAATTTGCATAAGGCGGGTCGCACACCGTAACGTCGAATCCGTTCTGCGAAAAAATCAGCGGCAAAAGCAAATCCGCTTCGTTCTGTTTGTCCTTCAATTTTTCTTTTGAACGTCTGTTCATTTCAGCCGGCGTGTATTCGTATCCGCCCAGAAGCCCCGGAATTCCGAAATTCGTGCATGAACCGTGGGAAATCGTATTCGGATAAAAAACGAATCCGCGGAAAGAATTTTTCAGTTCAGGTTTTTCTTCCAGAATGTACGGCACCAGGGACGACAATCCGCGGTCAAGGACGATGAGCAGGACATTTTTTCCCGTGCGGCTCAGCGTGGCAATTTTTTTTATGGACGAAGACGATTCCGATTTTTCGCGCTTGATGTAATCCATGTCGGAAAGCAGAAAATTCGTGCGCCTGAAATTTTTCAGCGAAATCACCGAAATGCAGAGCGTACAGACTGCAAGGAAAATGGGCGCGATTTTTGCACCGGAAATTTTTTTGCAGAAAAACAGAAGCATTGTAAGCGCAAAAATTACAGCAATCATCAGAAGATTTTTTATTTTTTCCGCGGAAGAAAAATCCACGCCGTCATCGAAACGCAAAAACGCATTTAAATTTCCGCTTTTTCCGCCGAAGAAAATAAACGTCGCCAGAAACGATGTTGCAGCAAATAAAAAAGCAAACGACATAAATTTTTTGAATTCTTTTTTCGTCATGTAAAAAACCAGCGCGCCCCAGACTGCAAAAAATCCCAGCGCATAGCAGAACGAATATCGTATGAAAAAAAGCGGATTTTTGTAGTCGCCCACTTTTACGAATTCCGCGGGAGAAGAAGCGATTACTGACGACGGAATGAAAACGCCGAGCAGAGTTACAAGCAGCGCGGAAGAAAAACAGAAGCACCACAGGACGAATTTTTCATCGGCGGAAAATTTCCGGGCGAAATTTATTTTTGCTGTTTTCAGCAGGGAAAAAATCAGCGGAAAAAAAGTCGCGCATCCGAATCCTGCAACGAATAAAATTTTTTTCGGCGAATCAGGAATGCGTTTTAAAAACATGAAGCAGACGAAAAAAATTCCGAACGCTGCACAGAAAACGTCCACGATTCTGCGGGAATTTTTTATTTTTGAAAGCACGTTTTTTATCAGCGAAAAAATATTGTTGCACGTCCAGTAAAGCACCAGACCGCTCGGCGAATTGTACAGCAGCACCAGAAAAATCAGCGCCAGGGCAACGGTCTGAATTTTGTCCCTGCGAGAAAATCCCTTTAAATAAACCGCCGCCGAAATTAAATTTATGAGCGTCATCAGCACCGGAAGCAGGTTGAAATTTTTTCCTGCGATTTTTAAAAGTCCGTCGCCGCTTCCCAAATTTTTCAGAACGCCGAACGACTGTGAATTTAAAATTTCCACATGGGACAAAAAATGATACGCCGCAATGAAAAACGGAATTTCCAGAAGCAGCGAAAGCGAACCTTTCAGCGCGGAAATCTGACTGTAATTCTGTTCGCGGTAAAATGCGTTTAAAATCATGAACCGTTCGTCGCCGCGGAAACTGCGCTTTATCAGGTCAACGAATTTTTTCATGGACTTCTGTTTTTTGCGCTCTTCTTCCTGCAAACCGTCAGCCTTTTTGTAAAGCGGAAGCGTTAAAAGACTCACCGCCAGACTCACGCCGATTATTGAAATTCCATAGGAACCGCCGTTCAAAAGCCGGTTGAAAAGCGAAAAAATAAATTCGATGAACAGTTCAACGGGCGAAATTAAAATGTCGTAAAAAAGTTGAAGCATTTTTTTCCTCAAGAAATTT
>CAZACA010000083.1:0-8382 GCA_964483515.1 uncultured Treponema sp. | reverse complement strand
GGATTTCGTTTTTTTTGCGGACGATTTTACTTCAGGCGATTCTGCCTTTTCTGCGGATTTTTTCGTTCGTCCTGATTCCGCGGCGGATTTTTTTGCTGATGTTTTCGCTTTTTCTTCAGACTGCCTTGTTGCCACAATTTTCTCCCGTTTTTTTCGATTTCTTCGCTTGAATTTCGGCAATCCGGTTCGTCATTTTTAGAAAATTCGGTTCGTGAAAAATTCGTTCGGCAGAAATTTGGTTCGTGCAAATTTTTCAGCAAAATTCGATTCGTACGATTTCTCAGCGGAAATTTGGTTCATGCAAAATTCTTTCAGCGAAAATTCGGTTCATGAAAAATTCATTCGGAGGAAATTTGGTTCGTGAATTTTTTCAGCAAAATTTCAGTTCGTGAAAAAATCGTTCGGCAAAATTCAGCGCAATTCGGTTCGTCATTTTTAGAAAATTCGGTTCGTGCAATTTTTTTCCGCGGAAATTCGGTTCGTGCGAAATTTTTCAGCAAAATTCGATTCGTACGATTTTTTTCAGCGAAAATCGGGGCGGGGAATAAATTGACAGATTTCGTTAAAAAATGTATTTTTTTCAGGAAATAACAAATTTTTAGGTGGAGTTATGGGTTCATTAGCAACTGTAAGTATAATCGGTGTTCTAATAGCCTTTGTCGCAACGGCAATCATTTTTATAATCAAAAACATTACGCCTTCGACAAAAATCGACGGGCTGCCCCGTTTGCTTAAGGAAGGAAAATACCAGGCGGTGCAACGGAACGCAAAATCGATAATTTCAAAAAATCCGCGGAATTTCGTGGCGCGATACTATCTGGGCAAAGCGTACCTGAGCGACAACAAGCCCGAACTCGCGTTCATGGAATACAAAAACGTGAATCAGAATGCACTTTTTAACGGCGAAATTCCCGAAGCAGCTTTCCGGAAAGAAATGGCGGATTTGTACAAGAAATTCAATCAGCCGAAAGAAGCGCTGAAAGAATACATGCTTCTGACGAAACTGGAACCGAACAACGCAGACAACAATTTTAAAACCGCGGAACTTCTGGAGCAGGACGGAAACGCCAAACTCGCCATGGGATTTTATCAGAAATCGCTTCTCATCAACAAAAAAAATTACAAGGCGTACACTGCCATCGGACGGCTGCTTTTGCGCGCGAAAAATTTAAAGCAGGCAAAACAGGCGCTGGAAACTTCCGTAAAACTGAATCCTGAATCCTACGAAAATTATTATTATCTGGGAAAAGTATGCAGGGAATCCAAAGATTTGCCCGCTGCGGTAAAACTTCTGGAAAAAGCGGAACGTTCCCCCGAATACAAGCAGAAAGCGCTGGTAGAAAAAGGAACGTGCCTCATGATGGCCGACCAGACCGACAAAGCCGTGGATGCATTCGAGCGGGTAATTTCAAATCCGAAAGATCCGAAAAGCACGGAAATTCTTTATGCGCGTTATTTTCTGGGCGTCTGCTACGAAAAAAACCGGAAAATCGAAAAGGCGCTGGAACAATGGGAAGCCGTTTTTAAAATCGACAGCAAATTTAAAGACGTTTCGGCAAAACTCAGTCAGTACAAGGAACTGGAAACGAACGACGGCGTAAAGGAATTTCTTACGTCGAATAATCAGCAGTTCATGGAAATTTGCAAAAAAATTGCGCTGGCAGGATACAATTTGCAGTGTCAGAAAATCGAACCCACGCCATACGGATGCCAGATTCTCGCCACAATCGGAAAGGACGAAAAATTCCTTAACGCGAAACAGCAGATTTGCATTGCACAGTTTTACCGCGCCACGGAAACTCTGGAAGATACGGTTGTCCGCCGTCTCGCCGACACGATGAAGCAGAAAGGCTACATGAAAGGAATAATTTTCACCAGTTCGGAATTTTCACAAAGCGCAATTTCCTTTGCAGAAAATCGTCCCCTCGTCCTCGTTTCAAAAGACACGCTTGAAGCGATTTTCAAGAAAGCCGGTATCCAATGAAATTTCTCTGCGTTTCCGACCAGATCGATCCGCTTGTATACTCTTCCAGCGTAAAGGAACGGTACGGAGACGTGGATGCAGTTTTTTGTGCAGGCGACCTGTCCATGGAATACGTGGATTTTATCGTGGATTCTCTGGGGAAGCCGACTTTTTTTGTTTTTGGAAATCACGATTTAAAGGAATACAAATATTACAGGCGTCGTTCGATTTTTGACAACCAGATGCAGAATTTCAGCGAATCGGAAATGATGAATCACAGCCACGGCGCGGATTATGCAAGCAATCGGGTAATCAGGTGCAGGACGCTGAATTTTTGCGCGGAAGGCAGAAAAAAATCGCCGCTTCTGGTTTGCGGAGTTTCGGGAAGTTTGAAATATAACAACGGACAGGCACAATTCACGGAAAATCAGATGAAATGGCAGCTTTTCGGGCTGATTCCCGGTCTTGTCTGGAATAAAATCCGCTACGGAAGATTCTGCGACGTTTTTTTGACGCATGCTTCTCCGCGGCACATTCACGACAAGGAAGATCCATGCCACAAAGGATTCGACTGCTTCAACTGGTTCATAAAAAAATTTTCGCCGGGACTGATGGTTCACGGACACATTCACCTTTATGATTTGCAGGCAAAACGCGTTACAGTTCTTGAAAAAACTACCGTTATAAATGCTTACAATCATCTTGTGGTGGATTACGAAATCGATTTAAAAAAAGGAGATCAATTTGGCACAATCGTACATATCCGCCCAGACCGATGAGGATTTCAACAAGGCGCGGAACATTGCACTTTTCAACGAAATTCAGCATTTGCTGAATCCTGAAGAAGCAAAACTCATTTCGTTCACCGACGTAAAAAAAATGCTCAAGCCAAGCAACGAAGTCTACAAAGGAATGGAAGTCGTTCCCATAAAACTCATTGTGGGAAGCGAAGGCCGCTACAAGGATTTCGACAACAATTTTTTTCCCAGGCGGAATTTCCTGAAGTCGCGCTGGGAACACGTGGACACTGCATATTATCAGGACATAACACTTCCGCCGGTAAGCCTGTACGAACTGGGCGGACTTTATTTCGTCAGGGACGGAAATCATCGCGTTTCAGTGGCAAAAATGAAGGGAATCGAAAACATCGACGCGGAAGTAATCAGCCTTCAGTCCGAAATCAAACTGAAACCGGGCAGCACGAAGGAACAAATCGTGAAGCAGGTGGTGGAATACGAAAAGCGCGTTTTTTATGCGGAAACAAATTTCGGCGACATAACGGATTACTGGTGTTTGAATTTCAGCACGCCGGGTCAGTACGATCTGGTTTACAGCCACATTTTGTGCCACAAATATTACATAAATTCGTCAAAAAGCGAAGAAATTCCCATGGAAGAAGCGATTCTTTCCTGGTTTGAAAACGTTTATCTGCCGGTTACAAAAGCCATCGAAAAGAAAAAAATCATGAAAAATTTCAAGGGCAGGACGCTTTCCGATTTATACGTTTTTATCACGAAGCATTGGGACGAATTAAAGTCGAAATTCGGCAACGATTTTCCGCTGGAAGAAGCTACGGAAGATTTTTCGGATCAGTACGGAAAACTTTCGCTTTACAGGCGCATAAAAAATTATTTTGCGCGTTCAAAAATGAAAAAAAATCTGCAAATCCATCCGGCAGACAAAAAAAATTGATTGTTCCGCGGCGCGAATTCTGCCGACAATGTAAAACGAAAAACTTGACGGTACAATATTTCGATGTTAGAATGCTTCCATTGCTTTCGGCGGCACTGCCCACGCAATTCCGGGCAATTTTTCATCTGAAAATTGACCTCTACAGGAGCTTGCTTTGATTTTAGACGATCAATTTATTTACATACCGCTTTTTTCCCTTGCGTTTCTTTGCGCAACAATCGCAGTGCTGTTTCTGGCTATCCGAAAAAAAAGTACCGCACGCATAAGTTTCGTGGCGATTTTGTCTTCGCTGATTATTGCGGCGGGAAGTCTCGTTGCCGGACTGAAAATCGTAACCGGCGGAGAAAATGCATTCAGCGTTTTTGTAATTGCCGTGGACCTGGCAGCACTTTTTATCGTTCCTTATGGAATAATTTTGTGCACTTTTGAGCCGAAAGAAATCCGGAAACTCGTTCCGCATTCACAAAACGAAGCGGCTCAGGAATACGAAAACGTTCAAAAAGCGCAGGAAGAGCAGAAATCCCTTCAGCCTGACGAAAATGAATCGCGTGCACTGGAACTCAGTTACGAATTTGCCGAAAAAGCCGCAGAATCGTTTTCATCTGAAGACGGTTTGACGCAACTTTTGGACTGCGTGAACAAATCAATCCGCGACGAAATAAAAGCAGACGGCGGCGCAATCCTTATGGTGGACGATTTTGAAGACGTAATCACGGTGAAATCTTTCGATGGCGACTTCCCCCCACCCTACAAATTGCCCAGCGACATGCCCCACAAACCCATCCGAATCGCGACGAATTTTAAATTCGCTTCGTTTCCGCTCAGGGAAAATATTTTCGGCGAAATCGCAACGTCCGGCAAAGCGGAATTGATAACAAAACCGCAGAATGATGCGCGAATTTATCAGAATGGTCCGGAAGAATTTCTTGAATGCGGCACGTACATTTTCGTTCCCATGAAAAATCAGGAAACCGTAATCGGCGTGGCGGCCTTTGCCCGTGCGAAAAAAAGCGAACCTTTCACGGAAGACGATTTGAAGACCGCGACAATGATAACAGGTTTCGCGACTTCATCAATCCGGAGCGTTATTGCGGTAAAAGATGTTATGGAACACAACAATCTGATGAAAGAATCTGAAATCGCTACAAAAATTCAGGACGTGCTTCATCCGGCGAAAATTCCTGCACTTTCAGGCATTCAGATTGGCACGATATGGAATCAGATTGAAGGCGTTTGCGGCGACTACTACGACGTAATTGTTTCGCGGAAGGACAGAGTTTCCTTCGTAATGAGCGACGTTGCAGGAAAAGGAATCAACAGCGTAATCGTAATGGCAATGCTTCGGGCGATGCTGCATCTGGTTGTAAATACGCGGAAATCGGCAGGCACAATTCTGGAATGGGTAAACCACGGAATTGCAGGCGAAAGTTTCAGCACTGACCATTTTGCTTCGTGTGCGCTGATTAACTACGACCCCACCAAAAAAACGGCGGAAATCGCAACCGGTGGAACGACTCCGGTTTTTTACTTCGACAGTGCAACAAAGCAGGTGAAACAGCTTTCGGAGCAAAGCGAACCCATCGGCGTGGACAAAGAATCCGAGTATAAAGATGTCTTGCAAGATATCAAATCTGGTGATATGCTGATTACGTACACAGATGGCTTGGTTGAAGCACTGAACGAACAGGGACAGCAATATCCGAAAGAATCCTTGTTTAAGGTCATTTCTGCAAATGCGAAATCAACCGGAAAAGATATTGCCAATCTTGTAAAATCGGACATTAAGAAGTTTATCGGCAACAGCAGTCTACATGATGACCAATCGTTGCTTGTGATAAAGTTTTGATTAAAAAAATTTGAGCGGTAAGGAGCAACTTATGGAACTTAAAATAAGGAAGAATGGCGAAGTCTACATTATCGATGTAAATGGTGAAATGGACTTGTACAATTCTTACAAACTCAAGGAACTTGTAATGAAGATGCTTGAGAAAAACGTCAAATCTTTTGTAATTAACCTTGAACAAGTTGATTATATCGACTCGTCCGGAATCGGCGCACTGATTTACATTTGTTCTACAATCAAAAAGATGAATTTGAAACTTTACATTTCAAACGTCCATGGTTCGGTAAAAAAAGTTATAGAACTTACAAAGTTGATGGGATATTTTCCTATTGCAAACAGCGTTGAAGAAGCACTTCTCATGATAAACGAATAAAAAATAGGAGATTCAAAAAATGGATGATTTCAAGGAACTTCGCTCGGACGGCAACGACCCTTTGTTTGACAAGACGAATATGCTTTACAAGGCTTTTCCGTCGAATTTCAGACAGATTCGTTACTTCACGCTGCTGATTGTTCAGTCTGCACCGCTGGAAATAAAGGAAATCAACCTTTTGGAACAGCAAATTTCGGAAGTTATAAAAAATGCAGTAAAGCACGGAAACAACTGCGATTTGAACAAGCAGGTTCACGTGTGGTATTCTTTCAGCCCGAGTCATGCGCACATTATTGTTGAAGACGAAGGTGAAGGATTTAAAGATTTGGAAAAATGGAACGAATTCAACCGGGAACGCGTAAAATGCCTTAAAAATTCTAACTTTGAAGAACTTTCCAAATACGTATCGTTCAGAACAAAACAGTCGGATGAACAGGATGGAGGAAACGCCTTGTTCGCGGCTTTGGAATATTGGAATGGCGGATTTGTCTACAACGACAAAAAAAATGGAGTTGCAATGTTAAAGCGGTTCCAGCAAAAACGCCATGGTGTTACCGTCGACGGAGAATAGTCCCTGCTCTCTCTGTCAGTGTTTTGTTTGCTACGGGGATGTACCGGTTTCGACAGGTAGGAGAAATCTTGTGCTGCAGGCAGGCGTGAAGGTGCCTTAAACTGACAAAAAAATAACTGCAAAACGTAGAGAAGACGAAGAGTCTGAAAACGAACAGTTTGCACTCGCTGCTTAAGCAGTGCCGGAACGTTCGGTACGCTGTTCCTAGTGCCGGATAGTTCTGTCGACGACAGGGACTTGCCTGGTCAGAGTCTTGAATTTGACCGGGGACAACTTTTCAAGATACGGAAGAGACGCCTTTGGAGCCGCTACCTTTTCCCGACAAATGCCTCGCTCCAATAAGCTTGTAGAGGTGCATGGTTTGCTTACGTGGACGCGGATTCGACTTCCGCCATCTCCAAAGTCCGGTTTCCGTTCAGGATTCCGGATTTTTTTTGTTTACGGCGCGTTTTCTGATTTTTCCGCTGTTATTCGATTCGACGCTTTCAAGTTTTTCGCGCACTTTTTCCATTACACTTGATTTAAATTCATACAGTTCCGAGGAAACGTCGATTAAAAATTCGTATGGTTTTGCATCCAGCGCTTCCGCCAGAGCACAAAAATTCTTCAGCGTAGGCCATGCGGTGCAATTTTCGTAATTTGAAATGGTTGCAGGCGAAACGTTCAATATTTCCGCGAGTTTTTCCCGCGACATGGAACGGCGGATTCTGAGGAATTTGAGATTTTCTGAAAAAATTTCTGCAATAAAAGATTCGTTATTCATGGTCGGTTCCTTGCTGCGGCTTCTGCCTTTAATTTTGTATCGTAAATTTCCACAACGGAATCATCGAACCAGCCTTTTTCACATTTGTACCAGATTCGGTTTTCAAAGGATTTTTTCTTTTCGTCGATTTCCACAACCGTTTTCACAGTGCGCTTGCCCAGAACCGGAAACAAATCGCCGCTTCTTGCATGAAACACAACTTCGCTGACGTCGTCCGGCTCCTGACGCAACGCCACGTACGAAACTTTTACCACCGCCCAAAGCTGATCAGGCACAATGGATTCAATGTCACCGGAAGCCAAATCGATGTTCCGCCGCCGGCTGCAACCGAAAAGCGAAATGCACGCAATCAAAATCAAAAACTTTTTCATACAACTAAAGATGCTCTTCAATATATTTTTTTACGTCATTCAAAATGCTTAAATCGCTGTCCACAAAATTTTCCGCGGGGATTTCGTCAACGTTCACCCATTTGTATTCCGTGTGCTCCGTCAGCGCAAATTTTTCGGCAGTTCCGTCGTGAGGGAAAAAAATTCTGTACACGTGAAGCAAAACTTCTTTTCCGCAGTGAAAAAAAGACGATTCAGTGATTTTTTCGCCAACCTGAACTTTTACGCCAAATTCTTCGCCCATTTCGCGGACAATCGCCTGGCAGTCGTTTTCGCCGTCTTCAAGTTTTCCGCCCGGAAATTCCCACCGTCCCCCCATTTGTCCCACGGGATTTCTGTGCGCAATGAAAATTTTTTTGTCATGAAATGCAATGCAGGCAATGGAAACGTTCGGCATGACTCCCTCCCCCAAAATTACAGCAGAACGATTTGCGGAAAAATAAAGTGCAGAATTCCCACGGCAATGGCGGCAATTCCGATATAACGGCGCGAATCGATGAAAATTCGCTTTAAATTTTCAGGAAAATTTTCTTTTTCGGAGGAAGTAGAAAGATAATATTCGAGCAAAATGGAAATTCCCGACGCGAATCCGGCAAGAACCGGCAGCAAATCACCCACAACAGGAACATCGTTTCGGAAAACCGAAAGAATTTTCATTACGGCGACAAAAATGCAGAGAACGCCCACAATCAACCGGAAAATCGGACTGTCAAAATCAAGATTTCCGGAAGAATTTTTTGCGCTTTCGTCGTCAAAATCCAAATCATCGTCTGAAAAACCGGCGGCGG
>CAZACA010000082.1:0-8383 GCA_964483515.1 uncultured Treponema sp. | reverse complement strand
GGAAAAAATGACGAACAAATCCAGGCGGTTTTTCAGCGCTACGGAATTTTCGATTTGATAAAATAATTTTTTCGTTCAGCTAAAACTGGAATCCGATTTGCACGGACGGAACGACCATTCCCATCATCATGTCGGCTTCCTTTGAGAAAATAAAATCCGCGTCGGCTTCGGCAAAAATTCTTCGCGTAATAAAAAATTGCACTGCCGCACCCGCGTCGAATCCGGGGTTCAGCGAGTTGAGCGTTTCCGATTCGATTCCGTGGTTGAAGTGAAAAGTGAAATTGTTGAAAAGCGTGCCGCCCAATCCGCCGTGAACTTCCAGCATCATTTTTTTTCGGTTTTTGAATTTCAGCGGAAACTGATAGATTGCGTTCAAATGCGCCGTCACCAGATTTCCGTCCACCGTGTACCAGTTTGCTTCCGCAGACATCCGCGTGTACGTTGCCGAAATTCCCACGCCCAGATATCCGAATTTCCGCTTGTACGGAATCACTGAAATTTTTCCCGCAGCACTTAAAGGCCACACCGATTTTCCCAGATAATTTTTTATGGTTTCGTCGAACGCAATAATCGGAATCGCATAGCCTGCCGAAACATTTACGTCAAGCCATTTTCGGTATTTTATGGTGAGCTGATTTTCGCCGCTTTTTTCCGTAGTCAGTCCGCTTGCGTCCGTCGCCGTAAAATGGTACGTGCCCACGTCCAGGTCGCTCATGGAAAATTTCAGCGTGAGATTTTTGCCGGCGTTGTCGTGATGCAAAATTTCCGGAACGATTTTCTGATTTTTTTTCGCGTTTTCCAGGGCGTATTCCGTGAACGAAATTTCACCGTCGTTTTCTTTTGGCGCGAACAAATTTTTTCCGCTGATGTAAAAAATTCCGTCGTTGTATTCGTCCAGAAAAATCGTGGAAGAATGCGTCACTTCCGCGGAAACATTTTTTATTTCGGGCTGAAACGCTTCCAGAATTTCAAAATCAGTCCAGTCGGATTCGCTTTCGGGAATTTCAAAAAGATTGTACGTAACGATTTTTATGCGGTACGAACCGGCTGAAAGCGGCGGCGAAATTCTGAACGAAGTTTCGTTTCCTTCTGTGAATGCGCGAAAAATTTCTGCTGAAGTTTTTTTCTTCCTGTCGAATTTTTCCACGACGATTTCGTACTTCCAGACCGCGTCGGAATTTTCTTCCTGCCACTCGAAAGTCTGCCAGTTGTTTTCTTCGGAAATTTCTTTTGCCAGTTCCGCTTTTTTTTCTTTTTTGGATGCGGCGTTCGCGAAAAAAATCGTGAGGAAAATTGCAAATGCTGAAAAAAATTTTTTTACATTCCATACAGATTTTTCGCCTTTTGAATTTTCACTTTTTGCGTCGAAGGAATCGTGCTTTCAAATTCCGCGGATGATTTTTCTCCGTCCAGAAGAATCTTGTCGAATTTTCCGTCGCCGTTCACGTCCACACGCAGAACCGCTTCCACCGTTGCCAGAAATTTTTCCGAAAGAAACTGCATTTTTTCTTCCGCGCTCATTTCGTCCAGATTTAAAACGAATTGCGTTCCTTCCGCGACATTTTCGTTTATCAGAATTTTTCCGCGTGAATCAGCGAGGGCAAAAAAATAATCCGTGGCTGTGGGAACCGCGTCCCAGGAAAAAATAATTTGCCGCGGGCTGTCCTTGTTCCGCATGAATTCCACGTCAAGAATTTTCGGCGTGGCAAAAAAATTTTCAGGCGCAGGAAGTTTTTCCAGAGGAAGCACCGTGAATCTGAACGCGTACCGTTCGTCCGTGTTGGAAACGTCGATGTTGTCAAGAGTAAACGCGCGAATCAAAATGTCGTAGTCGCCTGCTTTCAGTCCTTCTTTCGTGTCGAGTTTCACGGAATCCGGCGCAATTTTTTGTCCGGCGTAATAATCGGCACGTGACGGAACTTCCAGAATCGTTTCGTATTTTCCGCCGATTTTTTTCCGCAAAAGGAATCGTGCTTCGGAAAGTTCCACGTCGCTTTTCCATTTTGCCGTAAGCGGATTCAGGATGGCTTCGATTCCGTCCACGCGTAAATTTTTCTGCGGCGAAATGACCTGCACCGGATGAAGTTTTGCAAGCTGAAATTTTTGCTTCGATAATTTTCCGCTGAGACGGCTCTGCACGCCCGGAACTGAATTTGAAAACGCCTGAACTTCCGCGCGATAAAATTCTTTGTCAGCCCATTCGTCGCCAAACATATTCAGCGTAAGAAAATTTGCTTCCACCACGTCTTCATGCACGATTTGATTTTTCGCGTCGTAAAGTGCAAATTTATAAAAGTCCGCGCCGTCGATTTTTTTCCACTCGAATTTATACGGAACGAATTCCCTTGCAAGCGCCCGTTCTTTCGGCGAAACGAATTCAACTTTTTCCAGCGAATCGATTACTTTCAGCCGACGCGCTTTTGTAACGAGTTCAGTGCCGGTGGAATTGTTCACGGATTTAAGCCGCCAGAAATAATTTCCTGAATCGAGTTTTATGTCGCGCAAATTTCCAGAAGAAACTTTTTTTTCCAGTTCGATTTTTTGAAACGACTGATCTTTTGAAAATTCGATTCTGCTTTCGTAGCCCTGAGGCAAATTCATTTTCCACGAAAAAGTTGTGTCCCCCACCAGACTTTTTGCCACGCGATAATCGTCCAGCGGTTCCACCAGATGCTGCTCCGGATTTCCCTTTAACGCGGCAAAAGAAAACGGTTCGGAATATTCTGAAACGTTGCCTTCAAAATCTTTGTACGAAACTTTCCAGAAATATTTTCCGTCCGCCAATTTTTTTTCGTCCAGATTCAGATTGAAATAATTTTCGCCCGTCCACAAATCCGCCACAGGATTTTTAAACGAAGAATTTTCCGCCAGAACAAAATGATATTCGTCCGCTTCAGTTTCGCTTTTCCATCCGAAAGAAACGGGGCGCGCAGAATTTTCCGTGTTCACGATTCCGTTGTTCCTGGGCACTAAAAGTTTCGTTGCTTTCAGTTCGCCTTTTTTGTTCACGAAAAATCTTCCTGTTTCCGACGGAATGCCGAATCCGGTTTTGTTGACTGTGTAAAACGGCGTTACGTTCCAGTACCAGACTCCTTCGCCCAAAGTTGAAATTATGGTTGACGTTAAATCCTGGCGTAAATCGACTTTGGGATTTTTCATCTGCGGATTGTCGGCGACCAAAAGTCTGTACGATGAAGCGAGTTTGCTTTCCGACCAGATGAATCGCACGGCAGGCAACCGCGTCCTGTAGTCGTAGGAAAATTCTTTTGCAGGCGAAATTAAATTCGGCGGAAGGGACTGAATCACTGAAAATTTTCCGCGAACTTCCTGTGCGTCGTGTTCTTCGTTTTCGTGCTGAACCGAAATTTTGTAGTAGTAATTTCCCGAAGAAAAATCGCGGGAAAAATTCTGTTCGCCCGTTACGTCTTCCTGAAAAATTTTTTCGCTGAAATTTTTGTCCGCTGAAACGTCCAGTAAAATTTTTGCGTCGTCATCCGCGTCCTGAATTTTCCACTGAAACTGAACGGTCTTGTCGATTTTTTCAAAGTACAGAAATTTTTCGTTTGCCGACGGAACCAAAACTGAAAGCTGCATTTTTTTTGTTTCGCCGCCGCTTGCCGAAAAAGAATCGCCTGAAAAAATTTCCACGTTGCCGCTTGTTGCATTTCCCTGAAGAACTTGCAGCGACACATTTTTATTTTCGCCCTGAGCAGAACTTTCCGCGCTGATTTTTGAGCCTGCCGAAATTTCAAACTGAACGCCGCCAGAAGAAAGTGAAATTCCGTTTGCCGAATCCGACGAATCGATTTTTGCCGTTCCGCTTTCCAAATCCGCCCGGAGTTTTTTGTCGCTGTTCATGAAAACCTGCGCCATGGTGTTTTCAGAAAGTTCCATTACGTTTCCGTCCGAAAACCAGATGGTCGCTTCGGAATCCGTGGAAGTGTGAATCGTGTCTCCGTTGTAAATCGGCGAATCCTGGCGAAGTCTGTCCCAAACTGCACGATTGGAAAATTTTCGCTGGGCGGTTTTGTATTTAAACGTAATCGATGCGATGGGCTTTTCGTTGTACTTTGTGTACGTTTTAAAAAAACTGCTGCAAAAAAGATACGCATGGATTGTCGCGCCCCAAAAAAAGATGAAAATCAAAATCCAGAAAATTCTGCGGCGATCATTGTCTGACTTGAACTTTGTTTTCTTCTTCATTCAAATTTACCTTTTCAAAATCAGGCTTGGGAATGCCCAGAAGTTCGCGCACTTCATTCAGGGTCGCCGGTCCGTTTTTTCCGCACGCTTTTTCGCAATCTTTATCCAGCACAAAATTTTTGTCGCCGCGTAAAAAAAATTCTTCGATGTCAAACTGCGGAAGATTTACCACGCCGTAAAAATGCTGAGCGCCTTTTCCTTTCACTTCAAATTCCACGGGAATCATTTCCACCACGATTTCGTTTTTTGCGTTTTCAGGAAGAATCGTAAAATTATTTTCCGCGCAACGGATGAATTTTTCCTTCAGCAGATCGTAAGTGTCCTGAGTAATCAGAATGTCGGTTCCGCAGACTTTATTGCTTGATTCAGTCCGGCTGGCAAAATTTACCGCATCGCCGATTGACGTGTATTCCATTTTATCTTTTGAGCCCATGAGTCCGACGCTTGCCCGGCCCGAATTCAGTCCTGCACCGATTTTTATGTGCGGCTTGTATTTTGCATTTTTTTCGCCTGCGTGCTGCTTCGTAAAAATTTCCGCGTCCTTGTTGTATTTCATCAGCGAGTACCGCATGGCAATCGTTCCCGTGAGCGCGTCCACTGCATCCTGCCGAACGTGTGCAAGATGTTCTTCGCGCCGTTTATTTTTTTCGCCGCTTTCTTCCATGCTTTCAAACGAAACGTCGTCGTTCCTGAGAATTCCCCAGACCGCCATGATTGCGTCGCCTTCAAATTTGTCGATGCTTCCGTTGCTGAGGGTAACGCATTCCACCATCCGGCTCATGTAATCGTTTAAAAAGCTGATGATTTCCGTGGCGCTGTCGTTGCCGAACCGATTTTTAAAATCGTCGCTGATTTTCGTGAATCCGCGGATGTCGCTGAAAAAAATCGTAACGTCTTTCGGATGCGGATTAAAATCGATGGTTTTTGCTGCCACCGCTTTTGCAACGTTTCGGTTTGTAAATTTCGCGAACGTGTTCAAAAAATCTTTTTCATCTTTTGTGGACTGATTCAGTACGCCGATTTCGTCGCCGCGTTTCGTGTCCAGATTGTCGATGATGGAAGTGTCAAAATTGCCCGCAGAAATTTCGTTCGCCGCTTCAGCAAGCCGACCAAGATGCCGCGAAATTCCGTAGCGCGAAAAAATCAGTGCCACGATAATCGAAACGAAAAAAACTACGCCGGTCAGATAAAGATTGTTGCGCCTGGTCGTGCGGACGCCTTCCAGAACCGAATCCAGCGAAACCGTAGTCAGAATTAAAATGTCGCAATATTTCAACTGCTGAAACGCGCCGAAAAAATGCTTCGTGTTGCCGTCGTCGTCAATGTCTTCAAACGGAATCTGATGGCCGCTGCTTAAATTCTGCTGCTTTCCGCGGATTTCCTTTACGAGGGGATTGTTACGCAAATTCTGCCCTGCAAGAATCCGGTCTGAATCAGGATGGGACAGAAGTTCGTCCGAATCGTTGATTAAAAAAGTCGTGCTTTCCGAACCGCTGCCCAAAATTTCCGCGATGGATTCCATGGAAAAAATGATGACGCAGGTCTGATTTTTGCCGTTTTCCTTCCACGGAAAAAAAAGCGCCATGCACGGAATTTGAAAAACCGCTGAAACGTTTTTTGCAATGCTTTCGCCCGCGCAGGATTTTTGTATGGTTTCCGCGTTTTGTTCCAGCACCGATTCAAGCACGTCCTGTTCGATTTCGTTGGAAATAAAAAATTGCCGGTTCACCATTTTTTCTTCGCTGGATTCGTCGCCGTCGTCCGAAAGAATCATAATCGATGCGATGTCGAAATTCCGCTCGAAAAAAAATGCCTGTGCCTGTTTTGCAATTCCGTTATTTTTTGCGCTGCTTTGCGTTACGTTCAGAAGGTCGAGCAGCTGAAAAACGTTTGCGCGGATTGTGGAAATTTTGTTGTCTACCGTTCCTGCCGCCCGCGTGTTCGTGGAAAGATTGTTGTTTTCCGCGGTGATTTTTACGTCCTGCCCGATGAAATAACTGTTTAAAAAAGTAACCGTGCCCAGAGAAATCAGTACGATAAAGCCGATGATGGTGGAAAGTTTTATCCCGATGGGGAATTTTATTTTTTTATTTTTTTTAGAAACTCTCATCACTCATCCAACTTAAAAAAACTCTGCCCGCACAAAAAGCGCAACTTGCGAGATTGTACGCCGATTTTTTTTTAAATTCAACCACGCCGAAATTTTCCGAAAGAATTCGCGCGGAAAAAAATCACGCTGAAATTTTTCCGAAAGAATTCGCGCTGAAAAAATCACACCGAAATTCGCCGAAAGAATTTTCCGCGGAAAAAATTTATCTTCTGCCGAATGATTCCAGGTTTGCCAGTCCGCGCTTGAATTGCGGAATTCGTGCCTGCGCCGTTGTATCCAGTGGACTCGTTTCGCCGCGCTTCAAAAAATGATACGCCACGCCCGCAATCATGGCACCGTTGTCGCCGCAAAGTTTTAACGGAGGAAAAATGCATTTTAATTCATTATGCTCAAAAAGCATTTCGCGCAGTCTGCTATTCGCTGCCACTCCGCCGCCCGCAACGATGGTCGTGAGTCCCGTGTCTTCCACCGCACGCAGAAGCCGCGTCACTAAAGTTTTGCACGCCGTTTCCTGAAAAGACGCTGCAATATTTTCCACGGAATTTTCAAATCCTTCGTTTAAAAAATTTTTCGCCTGATGAATCACCGCAGTCTTCAGCCCGGAAAAAGAAAAATCGTAACGGTGTTCGCCTTTGTCCAGTTTGGGCACGGGAAAACTGAATGCACGCGGATTTCCGTTTTTTGAAAGCCTGTCGATTATTACGCCGCCCGGATAACCCAGATCGTAAAATTTCGCAACTTTATCGAACGCTTCGCCCACGCTGTCGTCCATGGTCGTTCCCAGAATTTCCAGATCGTCGAATCCGTTTACTTTCGCGATGATGCTGTGTCCGCCCGAAACCAGAAGCCCCAGATACGGATAGGCGATTTCGTTTTGCAGATGCGCCGCGTAAAGATGACCCAGCATATGATTCACCGCGATGAACGGTTTGTTCAAAGCCCAGGCGAAAGTTTTGCCGAACGTAAGCCCCACTAAAAGCGAACCCATCAGTCCGGGACGATTTGTTGCCGCCACTGCATCGATTTCGCCGCATTTTAAATTTGCTTCGTCCAGCGCCTGACGCACCACGGGCAAAATCCATTCCGCGTGTTTCCGGCTTGCAATTTCAGGAACGACGCCTTTGTAAATTTCATGAAACGGAATTTGCGTCGCCACAACATTGCTTAAAATTTTTTTTCCGTCTTCCACGATTGCGCACGCAGTTTCATCGCACGAACTTTCGATTCCCAGAACTTTCATTTTTTTTCCTCGCTGATTTTCAATTTTTCACTCCGGACGGAAACGCAAATTTATAGCCCGCCGATTTCAGTTCAGGATACATTTCCGTTAAAAGCTGCGGAAGAATTTTTGCCGATTTGTCCACGTGCCCGATCATAATCACCACGCCGTTTTTGTTTGCGATTCCGATTCCGCGATAAATCTGTTTCAGCATTTCTTCCCGCGAAATTATGTCGTCAATGAAAACGTCACGATGCAGAATTTCCCTGTCGCGCTCAAGTGCCGCCTGAGGAGCTTTTGTCTGCGCCGTCGTCCGCGAATCCACGAAATAAACGCCATTGTCAAAAGCCGCTTCCAGCACCGCACCGATTTTCAAAACGTCGCTTGTAATCAGCGAGCCTTCGTGATTGTTCATTCCTTTTACGCCGCCCAGTTCCGAAAGATTTTCCGTCACCTGCCTGTAAATTTCGCTCAGCGTCATTTCCGGTCTGATTGCACCGTCGCCCGGATTCAGCGAAAGATTCTGCGCCTGCATCGGCTGATGAAGCATGAGTTCCTGCCCCGATTTTTTTATGTACTCCGCGCATTCCCTTGAGTGCGGCAGCTTCGGCAAAACTGCAATCGCCAGCGGAAACGGAAGGGAAGTGTAAAGCTTTAAATTTTCCACGCCGTGCCCTGCGTCATCGATGATGAAACAAAGCGTCGCGTTTTTCTGCGCTGAAGGAATTTCAAATTTTTTTGCGTCCTGAATTTTTTTTTCGTCCTGAACCGGCTGAATGTTTTTTGCCGAAGCGATTTTTATTTCGTCATTTTTCTGCGCCGGTTTTTTTTCATCGATTTTTTTTTCTGCG
>CAZACA010000081.1:0-8410 GCA_964483515.1 uncultured Treponema sp. | reverse complement strand
CTGCGGATTTTTTTTCTGCGGAATTTTCCGAATCGAGTTCCGATAAAAGTTTTGCACGCGATTTTTTATACGCATCGAAAAATTCTTTCGGGCGCGAAATTTTTTCTACCTGAATCATTCCCACCGGAATAAAATGCGTGGCGGCTTGAGACGAAATATTTTTTTCGCCTGGAAAATTTTTCATCCGGCTTTCAAGTTCCAGAATCAGTGCGTTGAAAATTTCCGTGCGTTCATCCTGCGGCGACAAAAAATAAATTTGTGCGGGGTCTGAAAAATTTTTTGTGGGCACAAGGCGCGGCGATTCTTTCGGTGCTTTTTCCGCGGGCAAATCGCTTTGAAAAGTATGACGGAGCGAAACTTTTTTTTCTTTGCCCTTAAAATTCGGCTGAGGAATTTCCGCTGATTCTCGGCTTTTCTGCGCACGTAAAATTCCCATCGTCTGGTTCAGGATTCCTTCGGCTTCGTCCTTTGAAATTCCGCCTGCAACCGTCACCGAATAAAGGGACGCATCCAGAAATTCCGTGTAGCCCAGAAGCAGCGACTCGTAGGAAGTTTTGTCTTCATCGTCAGAAAAAATCGAAGCGGCAGGAGTTCCGCGGTACAAATGCGAAAAGGCAGCGTTTTTCATCTGTTCGCAGAGATTCGCCTTTTTTGCCTGCGACCCGTAATTTTCTTCCTTGAACAGAATGTCGGCTTTCACCGGCGAAATATTTCCGAAGATGAGCGCGTCGGAAATTTTTTTCATGGCATCGAAAAATTCTTCACGAAGGACTTCGCCTGAAATCCGCGAAAAAAATTCTCCGGTAGAACTCTGCAAATTTTCCACGGCGGAATTTTTTGCAACCGCTGAAACGAGCATGCTGCGTAATTTTTTTTTGTCATCGGGTGAAGAAAATTTTCCGCCCTGAATGGAAATGCAGAATGCAACCGTCGCCGATTTGGGGTTTTCCTTTACCGCCGCAGGAATTCCGTTGTCGAGGGAAAAAGTTTTCAGCGCGGACAGATTGTTGAAATAAAAATAATCGCCCGGACGAATTTTTATAAGCGAATCGTTTTGTTCAGGATTTTTTTCTGAATCGTTTTCTTCGGAAATTTTTGCGAAAAGTTCATCGGCGTACCATGACGAATTTTTTCGCGTAACCGTTTCAAATCCGCGGGCAGAAAATTCGTCCTTGTATTTTTCAAAATTTTTTTTGTTTACCAGAACGAAAACGAACGGCTCTTCTGAAAAAATTTTTTGCGCGATTTTTCCTGCACTGAAATTTTCGATGCCGTAAACGTAATCCAGAAAATCGTCGTAGAATTTTTCAGGCGTTTCAAATTCCGCAGCCGCCCAAAATTCCGCCAGAGCCGAAATTAAATCCGCAGCGCCCGTTGCATTCATCCTGAAATTTTTTAAAAGCTGTGATTTTGCATTTTCGCTTTCGGACGGAAGAAATTCCGCGCACTCCTTTGACTTCGCCACAAAAAGTTCAGCCTGTTCCGCCGCAGAAATTTCCGCAGAAGTTTCCATGAGCGACTGCAAAATTAAACGCGAATTTTCCTTTGTGCCCGCTGCCGATGACGTTACGTAGTCGCCGCCCGGAATGCACAAATTTTTTTCAGCGGGAAGAATCGTGCGGAATGCGGAAGAAAAATTTGCAAAGGCCGCGGAAACCAAATCTGCCTCGCGTTTTTCAAGGGACGTAAACTGTACGGCGATTTGCGTGAAATCGGGGGAAAGGGAATCGTCGGTGAGTACGAATTTTTTTTGCGCGGACGGTTCGCGGATTTCGTCGCGTGTGCGGAATTTTTTCTGCGGATTTTTTGATTCGTTCCATGATGAAAAAATTTTTTGCGTGAGAAAAACCACGTCGTCCTTTGAAACGTTGCCGCTTAAAAAAAGCGCACAGTTTTTCGGCGTGTAAAAATTTGCGCCCACAAAATTGTAAAGAATCGAACGGAACTGCGCGGTGGAGTAGGCGGAAAAAATTGCGGGGTTGATTCCCGATTCGTGCTTCCATGGCGAAGAAGAAAAAATCCGCGAGTCGATGGCGGAATTGATGAAACCTGCGGTGGTCTGCGCGTAGGAAAAACTTTCGGCTTTCATACGGCTGACGGTTTTCTGAATTTCTTCGTCGCTGAAATTTGCAGAGGCGGCACAGGTTTTCAGTGCGGACAAAAATTCTTCGAGATTTTCGGCAGGAACTTCGGCGCGGAAATTTGCGGAATCGGCGTTGCATTGCGGAAAAAAATCGCATGAAGAAAAAAGATTGCGTTCGGATTCACCGGCGGAAGTTTCAAAAAGATTTACGTACGACGGAAAAAATCCTGCGGTGGAAGAAGTCTGGTTCGAGTAGCCGGCTTTAAAAACGAGTTCGGTGCGGACAAGGGCGCTGGTGGAATCGGGAGCGAAAAAAATCGTCATGCCGTTTTGAAGGGTGAAAATGAAAAGTTCTCCGCCGGTCTGCGTTTCGATGAAAGTGTCAGCGTGGCAGAATTCCGCGGCAAAAAAAATCATGACCGTCATAAAAAAAAATCGCACCGTTTTCATGGGAAAAATTATAGCACGGAAATGAATTTTTTTTGCAACGATTGAATCCGCGGAAAAATCTTCTTGTATTAAAAATATTCTTGGAATAAAATCGCTCCCATGAAACTGGACGATTACGGACTGAGGGAATACGAAAAATCTGCGGGCGCGGAAAAAAAAATCAAGAAACCTGTTTTTGAAAACGTAAACAGAACGCTGGAAAAAATCGACCGCGAAAACAAAATGCGGCAGGAAATGGAAAATCTTGAGCAGGCGAAACTTGCGGCGGCGAGCGGCACATGGTTTGAAAAGAAAAAAAGTGCCACAAGCGAAGACGTAAAGGAAGCGGCAAAAAATCTGACGAACGGCGGACTCATAAAAGTTCCTGCGGCGGCGAACGAAAACGAAAGCATTTACCGGCGCGTTGCAAAATTTCTGATTATCGTCGGAATCGATGAAGCGGCAAAAATCATTCCGCATCTGACCGACGAGCAGACCGAAAAAATTATTCCTGAAATCGCGTCCATCCGGAAAATCGAACCGGAAGAATCGGCGGCAATCCTTGAAGAATTCAACACGCTTTTTGAGCAGGCAAAGGAAGAAGGCGGAATCGAAACTGCGCGCACGATTTTGACGAAAGCGTACGGTTCGGTGAAGGCGGAAGATCTCCTGCAAAAATCGGTGACGCAATTTTCCCACGGAAAACCTTTTGAATATCTTTCCGATGCAAACGCCGAACGGATAAAAATTTTAATCGAAAGCGAAAGTGATTCGGTGAAGGCAATCGTCATTTCGCAAATCGAACCGCAGAAGGCAGCGCAGATAATCAACCTGCTGGACGAAAAATCAAAATCCGCGGTAATCCTCCGTCTGGCAAAAATGAAAAAAATCGCGCCGGAAGTTCTTGCAAACATCGACAAAAGCCTGCACGAAAAACTCCTCACGCAGAACACGGAAAATTCAAAAAAAATCGACGGACGAAATGTTCTCGCGCAGATTTTAAAACGAATGACGCCCGGAAAGGAAAACGAAATCGTCGCCACGTTAAGCGAACAGGATCCGGAACTGGGTGCGGATTTACGCAAACGGCTTTTCACCGAAGAAGACATCGTTTCGTGCACCGGAAAATTCCTGCCGAATTTTTTGCACGACATGGAAGACCGCGACATTGCAGTTTTGATTCACGGAAAAAGCGAACCGTTCCGCGAAAAAATTCTTTCAAACGTTTCAAGGAACAGGCGGAAAATCATTCTGGACGAAGAAGAATTTTCGGCGGACACGATTTCAAAGGCAGACAGCGAACGGATTACTTCCGCGGTTTTTGCAACTCTCCGTCGTGCATGGGAAAAAGGCGATTTAATCGTTTACAATCGGGATGAAATTTACGTATGAAAAAAAATGACGTCTACAAAGGCTTTGAAGTTCTGGATTGCTTTGACGTAAAAATCGGCAGCGCAAAAGCAGTTTATTTACGGCACAAAAAATCCGGTCTGGAAGTCCTGCATCTTCTGAACGATGACAGCGAAAATCTTTTTGCATTTGCATTCAGGACGCATTCTGAAAACGGAAAAGGCGCGGCGCACATTGCGGAACACAGCGTTCTCTGCGGCTCCCGGAAATTTCCCATGAAAGATCCGTTCCTTCAACTAAAAAATCAAAGCGTCAGCACTTATTTAAACGCCTATAC
Organism: uncultured Treponema sp.; assembly: GCA_964483515.1. Classification (GTDB taxonomy): domain Bacteria; phylum Spirochaetota; class Spirochaetia; order Treponematales; family Treponemataceae; genus Treponema_D. Next base: position 4,211 of record CAZACA010000081.1, on the reverse strand, counting down.
TTCAAAAGACAAAACCGTTTTTCCTGCATCGTCGCTGATTAAATCCGATTATTTTCACCTGATGGAAGTTTACGCGGATGCAGTTTTTTTTCCCCTGCTGAAGCGCGAAGTTTTTTTGCAGGAAGGCTGGCGGCTTGAAGAAGAAAACGGCGGACAGAAAATTCAGGGCGTAGTTTTTAACGAAATGAAAGGCTGCTATTCGTCGTTCGGCGAAGTTGCTTACGATGAAATTTACAATGCGTCCGTGCGCGGAACTTCCTTTGAAAAAGATTCAGGCGGCGATCCCCTGGAAATTCCTGATTTGACTTACGACGAATTTAAGGCGTTCCACAAAAAATTTTACTGCGCGAAAAATTGTCTCGTGTTTTTGTGCGGCAACATTCCCACGGAAGAGCAGCTGGATTTTCTGGACGAAAACGTAATTTCAAAATTAAACGGTTACGGCGAAAAATTTTCTTTTGCAAATTTAAATTCAACCGTAAAAATGCAGAAGCGGATTTCGGCTCAGGGTCCCGAAGAAGGCGACAAAAGCGTTACGGCGCTGGTCTGGAAAATCGGCGGTGCGGCGGAAAACGAAAATCTTTTTTTGCTTCCGATGCAGATCGGATTTTTAAGCGAACTGCTTTTCGGCGCGGATTCGTCTCCCGTCATAAAATCGATTTTAAAAAAATTTCCTGAATGCGAAATTTCTTCCGTGAGCGGCTGTTCCATTTCTTCCAGATTTTTTTCGGTGACAATCGGCGTGAAAGGACTCGCGGAAAATCAGGCTGAAGAATTTAAAGATTTCGTTTTTGAAACGCTGGATTTTTTTTGCAGGAACGGAATTCCTTCCGAAGACCTGGAGCGTGCATTTTTATCGTACGATTTTTCTGCGTGCGAAATAAAACGTTCTTCGTCAAACGGACCGTATTCCCTCGTGCTTTTGTCCCGTGCGCTTCGTGCCTGGGTTTACGAAAAAAATCCGCGGGACACGCTTTCGTTTTCTGAATCGTTCGGCGAAATGAAATCCGCGGTGAAAAAAAATCCGGTGTACTTTTCTGAACTGATGAAAAAATTTTTTTTGTGCAACGAAAATTTTTCCCTCGTAACCGTAACGCCTTCAGCGCAATGGAGCAGAAAACGGATGGAGGCGGAAAAAAAATTAACGCAGGTTCTTTTTAAAAAAATCGGCGCGGAAAAAATAAAATCGGATTCTGCATCGCTTGAAAAATTTCAGGACGCGGAAGAAAAAAATTTTATTCCGTCAGTAAAAAAAGAGAATCTTGAAAACAGCGGAAAAAAAATCTGCACGAAAAAATCGGTTCTGCGCGGAGTTCCGTTTTTTTACAACGAAGAATTTTGCAACGGAATCGTTTACGCGTCGGTTTCTTTTCCCGTGGACGTTCTGGATGCAGCCGATTACAAATTTTTAAATCTGCTCTGCGCGTGCATTCCGGACATGGGAACGAAAAAAAATTCCTGGGAAGAAACGCTTTCAAAATCCGCGACAATTTTAGGAAATTTCGGTGCGTACATCAGGACGGCTGCGGTTCCAAAAAATTCTTTGTGGCGCGAGAAAAAAAATCCGCTTCTTGTGGGACGCGACTGGCTTGTAATTCATTTTAAATTTCTGGAAGAAAAATCTGCGGATGCTTTTGCGTTCGTGGCGGAAACAATTTCGTCCATCGATTTTTCGGATTCGGCGCGGCTTTCGGTTTTAAAAAATTCCCTGTCGTCATCGTTGTCGTCGGGCGTCGTTCCGAACGGTCACTATTTTGCGCTGGTTCGTTCGGCGAGGAAAATGAACAGGTCGTGCGCGGTGCAGGAAATTAAGGACGGAATCACTTCGGTTTTTGACGCGAAAGAAATTTGCAGGATGAATCAGGCGGAACTGGAAAAAAAACTCGGCGCGATTTACAGAAAAATAATTTCGTCGGGCGGAATTTTTCACGTTACCGCGGATAAAAATTCCATCGTGCAGGCGAAGAAAAATTTCGTTTCGTTTGCAGAAAAAATTTCACTTTCCTTTCCGAAACCAAAACGAAAAAATCGCGATGAAAATTTTTTCAGGCAGACTGAAATTTCCGGAAAGTCAACGGACGCGAAAAAAATTCTTGCGGACGAAATTTTTCTGGTGCCCGGTTCGGTTTCTTTTGCGTCGGCTTCGGTGGAAAGTTCGGATGCAAAAATTCGGCGCGTCATGGCGGATTCGGTTTTTGCGCATCTGGCGGAAACGACGGATTTCTGGAAAGCGGTGCGGATGGCGGGCGGCGCGTACGGCGTTTTTCTTTCGGTGCGGAGTTCCTGCGGTGCCACTTTTTTTGCAACGTACCGCGATCCGAAACCCCTTGAGTCGCTGAAATTTTTCTTTGAGTATTTTAAATCGTTGCGCGGAAAAAAAATTCCTGCGGAAGAATTTGAAAAATCCGTGGCGGGCGTTTATTCGTCGGAAACTGAACCGTACACTCCTTTTGCACGCGGCGAAACCGGAATCATGCGGAAACTTTACGGCGGAAATGAAAATCAGGATTCCATACGGCTGGATGCGCTTCTGAAAATTTCGGCGGAGGACGTGGAAAAATCCGCGGAAAGATTTTCGCTGGCACAAAAAAAAGGAAGCGCAGTTTTGATTTGCGGAAAAGATCTGGCGTCGGATAAAATTTTTGAATTCAGTGGAAAAATAATCGAAGTTCCGATATAATCGTGAAAAAAATTGGAGCTGGTTTAGATTTTAAAACGGAGAAAAATATGACTAAAGAAAATATTGAAGAACTTGTAAAACTGATGCGGTCGCTGGTTTCCGATGTTCAGGGCGCTCCGTTTCCGAGCGGCGACGATTTTGAGCCTGAACTTTATTCCATCTGGTACGAACACGTTCAGCGCAATGCACAAAAATGTTTCGAGTATCTGGACGAATTTTTCCCCGTGGACAACAGCAAATTCACCGATTCACTGGATAAAATGTTTAAATAAATTTTTTTTCCTGCCGAAAATAAAGCAACAGGTGTTGGGTTAATTCAAATTTATTTTTGGTGGGAAAAATGGCAAGTTCAAAAATTCGCCGCAAAGAAAAATTCAAACTGAAAGGTTCTCTCAAAAAAAATGGTTTCGACCGGTGGCGGCTCGTGACTAACGGAATCAGTACGATTTCCGGCGAAGAAAAAACTTTCCTGATTGAATTTTACGCGGTGAATCCGTCAGTTTCTCCCAAGGATTGCGTGCTGGGATTTAAAAATCGATTCGACAAATCCACCGAAGATTTTCAGTACGTTCTGGCAGGCAGCGATTCCGCGAAAAATTTTCAGTCGCAGACTTTCGTAATTCCGTCGTTCCTTCTGGTTCGTGCAGGCGTCTTGTCCCGCGGCGGCGTTCACGTGAATTCGTATTTTCCCTGCGAAAATTTATTTTCAAAAAGTAAGGAAAAAATTCTTTCTGCGGAAGGAACGGGCGGAACAAATTTCGTCCTTACCGATGACCACACGGAAGGAAGCGTAAAAGTTACGAAAGTTGATTTGACCGAGCATCCGGAATTTCTGGGCGGCGCGGGAAGTTTTTCCTGGGATCTGCGGTTCGACAAATCGATTTTTTTCGAGCCTGACTACCACAGCAAAAATGTGTGCTGGGCGGTTCTGGGCGGAAAAACAAACTGCTCCGGAAAAATAATTTTTAACGGCGAAGAGTATTCTGTTTCGTTCAAAAAATCTTTCGGCTACTACGACAAAAACTGGGGACGCGATTTTGCCACGCCGTATTTTCATTTGAGTTCGTGCAATTTGACCAGCGCGATTTCGGGCTGCCTTCTGGAAAATTCAGCGTTTGCGGTTCAGGGCGAATTCAGGGAAAAACTTTCAGTGCTTCTTTCGCTTGACGGAAAAAACATCGAATTTCACGCGGACAAATTCAAAAAATATTCGGTGAGTTACGACTGCCAGGAAATCAACGGAAACGAAGACGACGGACTGAGTTTGCACTGGACGGTGAGCGCCCACGACAGGAAATACGTTCTGGACATCGACGTTTATTGCGCCACAAAAGAAATGACGCTGCGAGATTTTGAAAGCCCCGGCGGCGGAAGAAAACTGATGAAAGTTCTTGCCGGCGGAAACGGAAACGGACGGCTGAAACTTTACAAAAAAATGAAAAAGTCCCTGGAGTTAATCGAACAGGCCGACATCGCAATAAACTAACAAAAAATGACTGAAGAAAAAGATAATATGAAGCGTGTGGCGGTG
>CAZACA010000080.1:0-8418 GCA_964483515.1 uncultured Treponema sp. | reverse complement strand
TTTTTTCCATGGAGGTTGTTTTGGAAACACAAATCATTCGGCGCAAAAGCAATTTTGAACTTCTGCGCATAATCGCCATGCTGATGATTGTGGCGAGTCATCTGGGCGTTCACGGCGTAAAGCACGTTCGGTTGCCGAATCTGGCAAATGTTGCGTACAACGGCGGAACTTTCGCGAACAAAATTTTCGTGAGTTTTTGTTCTACCGGCGGTTCAATCGGCGTGGCACTTTTTTTCATGATAAGCGGATTTTTTTCATGCAGAAAGGAAAAGTTGTCCGTGAAAAAAATTTCGCTTCAGACTGCATTTTATTCGATTTTTCTCGCAGTGATTTTTGCGTCAGTCCGCATACTGAAACGGTTCGGCGTGATTCGTCTCACAGGGGGGGGGGGTCAATGATTTCAGTCTGATTTCTCTGCTAAAGCTTTTCCTTCGTTCGGTTTTTAATCCTGTTTCGGGCGGATGGTGGTTCGTTACGGCTTACGTTCTGCTGATTCTTTCGGCGCCGCTCATAAATCGTCATGTCAATTCCCTTTCAAAAAACGGCTTCAGAATTTTTTTAATTTTCGTCTGGGCAATCTGGTATTCCTTCGGAAATATTTTCGGCAACGCGTACAGTTCGCTGATTACGGCATTTTTCTTTTACATTCTGGGCGCGTACGTAAAACTTTTTTCGCCGCAAAAATCCAGTCCGCAAAAAATTTCCGTGCTGATTTTCGTCTGCATTTTTTTCAGCGTGGTGATGACTTTCTGCGCGTACGTTTCGCCGAGGGTTTCGGGCGATTTCAATTCGCTGCCGATGAAAACGATTTTGCTGAATCGAATTTGTGCCGTCGCCGGATGTTTTTCCGTGCCGATTTTTTCGTTCAGCCTTTTTAAAATTTTTTCTTCCGCGGAATTTTATTCGCCCTGCGTAAACGGAATCGCGTCTGCAACTTTCGGCGTCTATCTGCTCCACGATTCCACGTTCGGCAGAAGTTTCATCTGGGACAATCTGCTGAACGTAAGCGGCGCACAGTTTTCGTCCGATTTTTTTCCGCTGATTGGAATTTGCGACGTTGCGGCAGTTTTTGCGGTCTGCGCGCTGATTGATTTGCTCCGCCGGAAATTCGCCGAACCGATTTACACCAGATTCGCCGACAGACTGGAAGCCGGATTAAAACCGCTGCTTTTTAAAGAATGAAAAATTTCCGCAAAGGAAGTCAAATTTTTTTGCGGAATAAAAATTCAGCAGAAATTTTGTGAGGGAAGAAAAAAACTACTGCGTATACGTGGTATGCGGCGGCACGGATTTCGTTATCCACGTGTTTCCGCCGATTACGCAGCCCTCGCCGATTACAGTATCGCCGCCCAGAATCGTTGCGTTTGCGTAAATCGTTACGTTGTCTTCGATGGTGGGATGACGTTTTTTGTTCATCAGTTCTTTTTTTACGCTGAGTGCGCCCAAAGTTACGCCCTGATAAATTTTTACGTTGTCGCCGATTTCGCAGCTTTCGCCGATTACTACGCCGGTTCCGTGGTCAATGAAAAAACTTTCGCCGATTTTCGCGCCGGGATTTATGTCGATTCCGGTTAATCCGTGGGCATGTTCGCTCATTATCCGCGGAATGACGGGAACGCCGTTGTCGTACAAAAAATGCGCAATCCTGTAAACCGAAATCGCTTCCAGGCACGGATACGAAACGATTACTTCTTCGCTGGATTTTGCCGCCGGATCGCCTGCATTTGCCGCCTGAACGTCCAGTCCGATTTTCCGCCGGATTTCAGGAATTTCATCGATGAGCGCAAGTGACGCCTGTTCCGCCAGACTGAAACAATGGGAAAGTTCGATTTTATCGTTCTGCACCACAAACGAAAGCGCTTTTTTGATTTCGCGGGTAAGCATGGAAACAATCCGGTGAACGCGTTCGCCAGTAACGAAACGCAAGGTTTCCGCGTCGATTTCTTCCGCCACACGATAACCGGGAAAAATCAGGCACTGCAAATCCTTTAAAACCGTAATTACATTCTGCCGGTTGGGAAATTTTTTCGCTTCGTCCAGATTTATTCCGCCGTATTTCTGATAGGAACCGAGAATTTTTTCAATCGCATCGTCAATTTTTGTCGCCATATTCACCAAAAAAAGCGGCACAAAAAAAAATGCGCCGCTACTCCATTTCGGATGTGGAAAATTCAGCCCGCAGAAAAATCGCAGGCGTCCACAATATAAAAATTTTGAATTGTATTGTCAACCAATCTATAATACATAGCATAAAAGTATGTTTTACTGAACGCGCAAATTTTTTACTGAATCGCGCACGATGAATTCAGCAGGAATCCGCACGATGTCCTTTACGGGAATTCCGGCGATTCTGTTCATGAGAATTTCCGCGGAAAGTTCAGCGATTAAATTTCTGTTCTGCCGGAAAGTTGTCAGCGGAGGATTGCAGAGCGAAGAAAACATTTCGTCGTCAAAACCGATGAACGAAACGTCGTCAGGAATTTTTTTGCCCGCCGACTGCACTGCTTCCATGGCGCCCACTGCCATATTGTCGTTTGCCACAAAAACCGCCGTCGTATCCGGATGACGCGACAGAATTTTTTCCATGGCATTTCGTGCATTTTCCCGCGACCACTGGGTGCAATATTCCACGCACGAATCGTCCAGCGAAATTCCGCCTTCGGAAAGGGATTTTTTCAGTCCGTCAAGTCGTTCCAGTGCGGCGTTGTTGAATTCGTTGAACGAACCGGCAATGTACGCGATTTTTTTGTGTCCGTTTTGCAGAAGGAATTCTCCGGCGCGAAATCCTGCATCGAAATTTGCGGTGACTACGGCAGGAATTCCCGGAACGATAAAATTCGTGGAAACGCAGGGAATGCTGGATTCGGCAAGTTCCAGAATCGACGTTGCTTCCGCGGGATTTATTACCACCACTGCATCCAGATTTCTGTAGTGACAATATTCCACGTACGATTTTTTTTTCTCCAGAAATCCGTGGGAAAGAAAAATCAAATCGTAGCCGGCTGCTTCAATTTCCGCGCGAAAACGGTTCAGAATTCCGCCGAAAAGAGGGTGCTCGAATCCGCGCTGCATATCCAGATCTTCAAAAATTATTCCGATAAGAAACGATTTTTTTGTCGTAAGGGAACGCGCTGCCATATTCGGTCTGTAGCCCAGATTTTCCGCCGTGTCCAGAATTTTTTTTCGCGTTGCCTGACTTAATCCGCCGGTTCCGTTGAGTGCCTTTGAAATGGTGGGCGCTGAAAATCCAGTTTTTTCCGCAATGTCGTAAATCGTCACCATGATTCGCCCCGGAAATTTTCAGATTTTTTTGTACGAAAAATATTCGTAATCCGCGAAATTTTCGTAGGAAACCATGTCCGCGCAGAACATTCCCACGAACGCGCCCGTAAAACCCTGTCCGCCGTATTCGTCAGAAAGTTTGCTCGCGTCAAGAAGCGGCCTGATCTGCCTGAAATTTTTTCCGTCCTGCGACCAGTAAAAAAATCCGTTTTCGCCGTGAACGATGAGTTTTATCCACACAGGATTTTTTTCGTCCAGCTGAATTTCCATTCCGCGGGAAAATCCTTCGGGCATAATCGTCAGAACCTGAAGAACTTTTCCTTTTGTTTCGTGAAAAGTCGCCGCGCAGATGTACTGGGTCTGTTCGTCGTAGCGGTAAATCATTCCTGCAAACTGCTGAAAATTTTCAGGCGAAAATTCGAATTTCGTTTCGGCTTCAAAATCGAAATCAGTCTGCCGCCGCGCCAGAAGTCCCTGCATGAAACACGAAAGAGGTGACTGTCCGCCGTGAATGCGCAAAAATCCTTTTCGTTCGCTGATGGAAAATCGTTTTTCGTCCGGGGGAATTCTCAGCGTTTTAAAGTCGCGCAGAAATTTCGTGTCGCTGAACGTATATTTTTCTGCCGCGTGAATTACTCCGCCGCCGCTGGGAATTTCGCCTTCACTGCCGGGAATTTCAACGTATTCAGGCGGAAAATTTCCGAAAGTTCCGTCGGGCTGCTTTACGAACGGCCAGTCGTCTTTCCATTCGATTTCTGCAAGACCGGTTTCGCGTCCCAGAATGCAACGATTTTTTTCAGTCGGTCTGCCGCAAAGATAAACGAGATAATCTTTTTTTCCGTCGGGGGAAACGCACCAGGAACCGTGACCTGCGCGTGTAAGTGAACAGTTCTGTCCGTAAGAAGTAATCAGCGGATTTGACGGATGAATTTCGTACGGGCCGAAAATCGTCCGTGAGCGTGCACAGGTTATGGCGTGTTCGTCGCAAGTTCCGCCTTCCGCCGCAAAAATGTAGTACCAGCCGTTCCGCTTGTAAATGTGCGGGCCTTCCACCAGACCGATGTCCGTGCCCGAAAAAATTTTATGCACTCCGCCCGTAAGTTTTTTCTGCACCGGATCGAATTCCTGCAAAAGAATTCCTGAAAATTGCCGCGCGCCCGATCCGCGATAATCCCATTCCATGTTTACGAACCATTTTTTTCCGTCGTCATCGTGAAAAAGTGAAGCGTCGAATCCTGAAGCGTTCATAAAAACCGGATCACTCCAGGGGCCTTCGATGGATTTTGCGGTAGTAATGAAATTCGGCGTGTCTTTCCACGGACCGTCGTTCCAGCTGCGCACGTTGGTAAAAACCAGATAAAAAATTCCTTCCGACCAGCTTAAACACGGCGCCCAGATTCCGCACGAAGCCTTGTTGCCTGCCATGTCCAGCAGCCGTTTTTCCGACAGGGGCGACGGAACCGAATCCCAGTGAATCATGTCCTTTGAACGGTGAATTTCTACGCCGGGAAACCATTCAAACGTGGAATTCGCAATAAAAATTTCGCCGTTCACATTGACGATTGACGGGTCGGCATGAAAACCTGACAAAATCGGATTGAAAACTTTCATAAAAAAAACTCCAAATTTTATATACGAAAAAACCGGGCATTTACGCCCGGCACCGTCATTCTTTTACGCTTCCCATGGTGATTCCCGAAATGATGAATCGTGACATGAACGCGTAGAAAATCAAAATCGGAATGAGGGAAACTGCAACGCCCAGATAAATCGAACCGTATTCCGTGCGGTAAATGTCGCCCCGCAGAGACTGAACGAGCATCGGCAGCGTGTATTTGTCCTGGTCAGAAAGCAGAACGAACGGCGTCATGAAATTGTTCCACGAACCGACGAACGAAAAAATACTCTGCGCCGCGATTGCCGGAGTAAGGATGGGGAGAATTACCTGATGAAAAATCATGAATTCCCCTGCACCGTCAATCCGTCCCGCGTCAATCAGTTCAAATGACAGAATCGATTCCATGTACTGCCGCAGAAAAAGCACCGTTCCCGCCGAAGCAATGGACGGAATAATCAGCGGAATGAAACTGTTGGTCAGATGAATTTTCGCCATGAACTGATAAAATCCGATGAACGAAAGTGTTCCCGGAATCATGATTACCATGAGGATGAATCCCCACAAAAAATTTCGTCCCCTGAACCTGAAAACCTGCAGGCCGTACGCAGTCATGGTGGAAAAATATACGCCCAGAATCGTGGAACTTACCGCGATAATTGCACTGTTGCCGAATCCGCGCCAGATTTTGAACGAACGGTTCGTAAGGTTCCGCCAGTTCTGCAATGTATTCGTTCCGGGGATGAGGGAAATTCCTGCGTTTATCTGCGCATTTGATCTTGTGGCGTTAATGAGCATCAGGTAGATGGGCACCACCGCAAGCAATGCAAAGAAAATCATCAGGATGTAAATTATTATTCGTTTTAAAGTAAGTGCTTCCTTGTATTTCATTTTACTTCTCCGTTGAATGCTTTCTGCTTGGACGTTCCTTTACAAGTGCGTTAATTCCCACTGCAAGGATAATCGTAATGATGAACATGGCGATGGCGATGGCTGCTGCATAAGAATAATTGTTTCCGCCCTGGAATCCCATGTTGTACAGATAAAGCGACATCGTGCGGATTTTGAAATCGGGTTCTCCATGCATTCCCGTAAGGAGGAACGGAATTTCAAACAGCTGCATTCCGCCGATCATTGACGTAACCAGAATGTAAAGCATCATGGGACGAAGAAGCGGAAGCGTAATGAAAATCGTCTGCTGTCTCTGATTCGCGCCGTCCACAATGGCTGCCTCGTAAAGCGACGGAGAAATGCTCGTAATTCCTGCCATAAGCATAATCAGCGTATGTCCGCACCACATCCACCACTGAATGAACGCAACGATTAAGCGCGAAGCCGTCGGCATTCGGAAAAAGTTGAATCCCTGTTTTACGGTTTCGCCGTTGATTACGCCCGTAGACCAGATGTTCAGCGTGCCGGTCAAAAACTGATTGATCGGTCCCACCGGATACGCGAAAAGGCTGCGGAACAAAATGGCAATGGAAGCCGTCGTCAGAAGATTCGGCATGTAAAAAATCGCGCGGAAAAGTCCCTTGCCTTTCATGTTCAGCCGGATATCCGTAAACCAGATCGAAAAAAGAAGGGCAATTCCCAGCTGAGGAATAAAATTGCACCCCCACATAATGAACGTATTTTTCACCGAACCCCAGAAATATTTGTCGGTGAGAAGATATTTAAAATTCGCCAGTCCGACGAAATTAAAATCGCTCCGTAAGCCTTTCAAGTCCGAAAAGCCCAGAATAAGCGTGTACAAAATCGGCCACAACTGGAACGCCGCGTAAACCACTATAAACGGCAGAACAAAAAGATAGCCGAATCTGTTTGTCCTTGATTCTATTCCGGATTTTTTATTCATCTGGCATCTCCAAATTTTTCCGGCAGGGAACCGGACAAATTTCATCAGCGGATTTTCAGCCTGCACGCCGAATTTCCGCCGATGATTCAATCAGCTATTCAGAAAGCGAAAGCGTAGAAACAACCTGCTGTCTGAAGTCCTTGAGCGCCTGGTCCTTGGATTTTTCGCCGTTGACGTAAGCCGCAGTTTCTTCCGCGAAAAGGGATTCGATTGCCTGATCGGTTCCCTGGGAAAGTTTTCCGTTTACGTTCGCCGCCATTCCTGCAAACGCTGCATAATGATTCTGTCCGGAAAGGAACGGTTCAGAATACGTGTCCTTGATTTTTTCAACAACGTTCTTGTTTGAAACGACGTCGCCGGTGTCCTTTGCCCACGCTTCCAGGAATTTGTCATCGGTAGAAACGTAGCGGATAAGATCTTTTGCGCCCTGCGGATTTTTTGTGCCTTTCCATGCTGCAACCCAGGTGCCGCCCCATCGGTAACCGACAGGACCCGCGCACATTGCCCAGTCGCCTGAAGATTCGGGAGCGTTCGTTTTAAGTACGTAGTGAAGTCCCCATGTCGGCAGGAAGTAGCAGAAAATTTCCTTGTCTTTTCCGGTTTCGTCCTTGAACGTGCCTTTCATTCCCGCGAACCAGCCTTCTGACCATTGTCCTACGCGTCCTTCGTATCCTTTGTCGTGAAGAACCTTGCACATATCCATGTAGTCGTCCATTTTCGGATCTACCACGAGTTTTCCGTTTACAACCCACGGATCGTTTCGGCCTGAACTGTACGGCTTATAGACTTCCGCAGTAGAAGGAACGATGTAGCAGTCGCCGTTTGATTTCGTCTTGAGGAGTTCCGCGGTATCAAGGAATTTGTTCCAGTCGGAAAGATATTTCTGCACCTGTTCAGGATCGTCAGTGCCCAGATATTTTTTTGCCAGCGAACGTCTGTAGAAAACTGCACCGGGCGTAACCTGCCATGACATTCCGTAAACTTTTCCGTTGTACGTGCCGACTTCAACCGGATACGGATAAACTTTGTCCTTTACTTCGTTATAAACGTCGGTAATGTCGAGCAGAAGTCCTGATTCAATGTACTTGCGCACGAATGCATCTTCCAGCGCGAAAACATCCGGACATCCTGAACCCGAAGCCAGAACCGGATCGAGTTTGTTCGGGAACTGATCGGTAGGCGTAAGGGAATACGAAATGTCGTATTTTCCCGCAAATCGGTCATCCTTTTCAAAATAATTCCGGATCATTCCGTCCAGTTCGTCAGTGAAAGACCAGACTACAAGTTTGTTGGTGGAACTTTTTGCCGCGGAACCGGAGTCGCTCTTGGAACAACCAACGAACGCCATGGATGCGCAGACTGCCGCCGCCGCAACTGCCATAATTTTCTTCATACGATTTCCTCCTGAAGTTTTTTCCAAAAAAAAATTTATTCCGACAGATAAAAATCTGATCGCAATCGAAATTCAACCGGCCGCCAGAAGGACTGCAATTTTCTCAAGTGCATGGCAACCGATTGCCATAAACAAGAGTTTACCGCCGAAAATTCCATTCGTCAAATTTTTTCGCTGAAATTTCACCAAACTTTTTTTAACGCAAAATTTTCGCTGAATTTTTCGCGACGTTTTTGTATCGCAAATTTTTTCGCTGAATTTCTGCAGCAATTT
>CAZACA010000079.1:4388-8436 GCA_964483515.1 uncultured Treponema sp. | reverse complement strand
ACGGTTGCGTTGAACCTGACATCGATTTCCGCACAATTAAAGATCCGTAGGGAATCCGCGACTTGTATACAAAACTTGTGGAAAAAGAAATTAACGACAACGAAGCGATAAAAGATTTTCTCTGGCTTTCAAATCATTTTTTTCATAAACAAATCAGATTTTTCGGATTGACGGTCGGACTGAATTACAGGGAAAAAATCGGAAAACACTACATGGAAGCGACGCAAAAATTCGTCGAAAAACTTGTGGCGCACAAATATGAAAGCTGTTCATGGTTTTTTCTCGATTTCAAGCGGACGAAAGGCGAAATTTTAAAGCGAAAAATCATGCATAGAATTTTCCGTAAAAATCCGCCGAATGAAACGATTTATTTTTCTCATCCCACCGATGAAGAATTCGTAAAATACGCTCAGGAATTTATTGACGACATTTTTCGTCCGGTCGCAGCAAAAAAAGGGCGTGAAAACGACAATCACGTTATTCTGGATCAGGGAATTTCTACGCAGAATTTTTTGCAGGAAATGCGTTTTGTGCGCAATTCAAAAATGATTGTTGTGGGCAGAGACCCGCGCGACCAGATTGCAGATTTAATGACGCAAAATGTTTTTCTTGGAGTTGATTTTAAAAAAACTCACGACCCGTCGAAATTCGTGGAAAGCTTTAAATTCCGCCGGAAAAATCTTGCTGAACTCCGCGCGAATCCTGACGTTCTCGTTTTGCATTTTGAAGATTTACTTTTCAACTACGAAGATTCGCTGAAAAAAATCATGAATTGTATGAATTTAAATCCGGGCGACCACACGAAGAAAAAGCAGCTTTTTAATCCTGAAATTTCCAGAAAAAATTACGGAATGTGGAAAACGCTTCTTTCAAAAGACGAAAGCGATTTGATTGCAAACGAACTGAAAGAATATCTGGTTCAGTAGCCTTTCTGCGCGTGCAAAAAAAAGGAGCCTTTTTTCATGAAAGCGTTGATTTTGAATTCGGGAATGGGGCGTCGGATGGGCGTCCTTACTTCGGAGCATCCGAAATGCATGACGGAAATTTCAGCCAGGGAAACCATTCTGAGCCGTCAGCTTAATCTGCTTTCGGAAGCGGGAATTTCTGATGTCGTAGTTACAACCGGCTATTGCAGCGAAATTCTGGTGAATTACATCCGCTCGCTGGACCTGCCGCTTCATTTTACTTTCGTAAACAATCCGGATTTTGAGCGGACGAATTACATCTATTCGATTTATCTGGCGAAGGAATTTCTGGACGATGACGTTATTTTGATGCACGGCGACCTGGTTTTTGAGATGCAGGTTCTGGACGATATGCTGAATTTTCCCCGGAGCTGCATGAAAGTCAGTTCTACGCTTGCACTTCCGCAGAAAGATTTTAAAGCCGTAGTTCAGGACGGACGGATTCAGAAAATCGGCGTGGAATTTTTTAACGATGCCATGGAAGCACAGGCGATTTACAAATTAAAAAAAGCGGACTGGAAAATCTGGCTTTCAGAAATCGTTTCGTTCTGCGAATCCGGCGAAAAAAATTGTTACGCGGAAAAGGCGTTCAACGAAATTTCAGGGGAATGCAGGATTTTTCCGCTGGACATGCGCAACAGGCTTTGCACCGAAATCGACACGCCCGGCGACCTGGAAAACGTAAAGGAAAAAATCGCGCAGATTGAAAACAGGACGGTTTATATGTGTTTTTCCACCGACATGATTCACAGCGGACACATAAAAATCATTCAGCGCGCAAAAAAACTCGGCAGGCTGATTGTGGGCGTTCTTTCCGACGAAGCGCGTGCAAGTTACAGACGGTTTCCGCTGCTGCCTTTTTCCGAACGGAAGGCGCTTTTTCAGAATATTTCCGGCGTTTACAAAGTAGTGGAACAGAATTCCTTGAGTTACAGGGAAAATCTGCTGAAAATCCGGCCTGATTACGTGGTGCACGGAGACGACTGGCGCGAAGGATTTCAAAAACCGGTTCGTGATGAAGTGGTTTCGATTCTGGCGGAATACGGCGGAATTCTGGCTGAATTTCCCTATTCGGACGAAAAAAAATTCGGCGTGCTGGAAGAAAAAACGCGGGAAGTTCTGGCGACACCTGACTTTCGGCGGGGAAGGCTGAAAAAAGCGATGGCAATGAAAGGACTCGTTACGGCAATGGAAGCGCATTCGGGGCTGACGGGCTTAATCGTGGAAGAAACTTCGGTGCAGGAAAACGGCGGATTGAGGCAGTTCGATGCCATGTGGATTTCGTCTTTGTGCGATTCGACCGCGAAAGGAAAACCGGACATTGAACTCGTGGACATGACCAGCAGATTCCGCACCATCGATGACATAATGGAAGTTACCACGAAACCGATTATTTTTGACGGCGACACGGGCGGACTTGCGGAACATTTTTTTTACACTGTGCGCTCGCTTGAACGGATGGGCGTTTCCATGGTCATCATCGAAGACAAAACCGGGCTCAAGAAAAATTCGCTTTTCGGAACGGAAGTGGAGCAGTCGCAGGAATCAGTCGAAAATTTCTGTGCGAAAATCCGCGCGGGAAAAAATGCACAGCGTACGAAAGATTTCATGATCTGCGCACGGATTGAAAGCCTGATTCTGGAACGCGGAATGGACGACGCTTTAAAAAGGGCGGAAGCGTTTTCAGGGGCGGGCGCAGACGCAATAATGATTCACAGCCGCAAAAAGGAACCTGACGAAATTTTTGAGTTCTGCCGGAGGTTCCGCGAAAAAAATCAGTCAGTGCCGCTGGTCGTCGTTCCCACGTCGTTCAATTCTGTAACGGAAGAAGAATTCAAAAAGCGCGGAGTGAACGTGGTGATTTACGCGAATCAGCTTACGCGGACGGGATTTCCGGCAATGCAGAACGCGGCGAAACTTATTTTAAAAAATCATCGTGCAAGGGAATGCGACGAAATCTGCATGCCGTTCAGGGAAATAATCCGGCTGATTCCGGAAGAGGACGTGCCATGAAGCAGATTATCCTGTCGCCTGAAAATAATTACGCGGAACTGGACGATTTTTTTGAATCGAACCGGACGAAAAAAATTCTGCTCGTGTGCGGAAATTCCCTTTCGCTTTTGAAAATCAGCGGATATTTTGATTCCCTGGAAGCGCGGAAAGGAATCTGCGTCTTTAAATTCAGCGATTTTTCACCGAATCCGGTTTACGAATCCGTGGTGCGCGGCGCGGAATTTTTTGCTGAAAAAAAATGCGACACAATCGTTGCGGCGGGCGGAGGAAGTGCCATGGACGTAGCGAAATGCATAAAATTCCGGAGCAAATCTTCCGCGAAAATTCTGGCGGTACCGACTACGGCAGGAACTGGAAGCGAATCCACGAAATTTGCAGTGATTTATTTGAACGGCGAAAAAAAATCCGTGGCGGACTCATCGATTATTCCCGATGCAATTCTGTTTGACCCTGATTTTTTGTCCACGCTGCCGGTTTTTCAAAAAAAAGTTACTGTGCTGGATGCGTTCTGTCATGCCATTGAATCGTTCTGGTCGGTAAATTCCACGGACGAAAGCAAAAATTTTTCGCGGAATGCCATTCAGCTGATTCTGCATAATGCTGATGAATTTTTCCGCGGAAAAAACGAATGCAACGAAAAAATGATGAAAGCGGCGAATCTTGCAGGAAAAGCGATTGACATTGCGCAGACTACGGCAGGACACGCCATGAGTTACGGATTGACGGGCGTCTTTGGAATTCCGCACGGTCTGGCGGCGGCGATTTGCGTTTCAAAAGTATGGCGATACATGATTTTTAATCCGGAAAAATGCGCTGACGTCCGGGGCGAAAAATATCTGCAAAAAACTTTTGATGAAATTGCTGAATCCATGGGATGTCATTCCGCGGAAAGTGCGCTGAAAAAATTCGACGCTTTTTTAGACGGACTGAACTGTTCCGCGGATTTTTCGTCCTGCGTTTTCGACCTGGAAAAATTCGCTTCGTCAGTAAATCAGGAACGGCTGAAAAACAATCCGGTAAAACTGGATTTTTGTGCGCTGAAAGAAATTTACGCGCAGATTTTGGGAAAG
>CAZACA010000079.1:1356-4288 GCA_964483515.1 uncultured Treponema sp. | reverse complement strand
AAGGAGAAAATAAAACACCATGAAAGTTGAAAATTTCGTGAATGCCCTTGGTGCGGATTTTTACACGGGCGTGCCTGATTCCCTTCTGAAGCCGCTCTGCAATTTTTTAATGGCGACTTACGGAACTGCTCCCCGTCATCACGTCATCGGGGCGAACGAAGGAAATTGCGTTGCCATTGCTGCCGGCTATCATCTTGCCACGTCAAAAATTCCTGTCGTTTACATGCAGAATTCCGGCGAAGGAAATGCGGTGAATCCCGTTGCGTCGCTTCTGAACGAAAAAGTTTATGCCATTCCCGTGATTTTTGTCGTGGGATTCCGGGGCGAACCTGGCGAAAAGGACGAACCGCAGCACATTTTTCAGGGCGAAATTACGCTGAAACTTCTGGACGACCTGGGCGTGGCGAATTTCGTTTTGTCCGCGGAAACGACTGAAAGCGAATTGAAATCGGTGATGGAAAAATTCCGCGGAATTCTTTCTGAAGGAAAATGCGTCGCGTTCGTGGTGAAAAAAAATGCACTTTCCTTCGGCGGAAAAATTCAGTACAGGAACGGAAATTCCATGGGCCGCGAAGAAATCATTGAACGGATTGCTGAAATTTCGCGGGGAGATCCGGTTGTCTGCACGACGGGAAAAGCCGGACGGGAACTTTTTGAAATCCGCGAAAAAAAATGTCAGGACCACAAATTCGATTTTTTGACGGTGGGTTCCATGGGGCACGCTTCGTCAATCGCACTGGGAATCGCAAAGGAAAAAATCGGAACGAAAATCTGGTGCATTGACGGCGACGGTGCTGCAATCATGCATATGGGTGCCATGGCAGTAATCGGTTCGGTTTCGCCTGAAAATCTGGTTCACGTGGTAATCAACAACGAATCCCATGAAACGGTGGGCGGACTTCCTACTGCGGCGTCAAAAATCGATCTGATAAAAATTGCCCTGGGAT
This sequence comes from uncultured Treponema sp., assembly GCA_964483515.1. GTDB lineage: Bacteria > Spirochaetota > Spirochaetia > Treponematales > Treponemataceae > Treponema_D. Next base: position 3,341 of record CAZACA010000079.1, on the reverse strand, counting down.
GCGGCTACGTTCATGCAGTCCGCGCGGAAAATTTCGGCGAATTAAACGAAGCGCTTTTAAAGGCAAAGGAATCCGCAGGACTTTTTTTTATTGAAGCGAAAAGTTCCATGGGTGCACGGGAAAATCTGGGCAGACCGACTTCAGGCGCACGGGAAAACAAAAAAAAATTCATGGAGTACCTGAAAACGCTGTCGTGAACGGAAAAAAATCGGTTTGTCTTGAAAAACATTCTGATTTTTTATATACTCCGCTCACTTGTTGTATCCCTCACCGCGGCAAACTGATGAATTTTTCATCAGGGTGAAATACTTAACTTGGGAGTAAAATTATGGCAACTAGAAGAGGTCCACGCTTTAAGGAATGCAGACGACTCGGCGTAAATGCCTGTGGTCATCCGAAGGCAATGAACAGGGCAAACGATCCGGCTTTCAAAAAAACAAAAAAAGTTTCTGAATACGGAAAGCAGCTCTGCGAAAAACAGAAGGTAAAAGTTTACTACGGAATTCTTGAACGGCAGCTCCGCCGGTACTACGACATTGCATCCCGAAAAGAAGGAAAAACAGGCGAAAATCTTATCGTGGGACTTGAAACCAGACTGGACAACGTCGTTTACAGAATCGGTTTTGCGAATTCCATCAGGATGGCGCGTCAGCTCGTTTCGCACGGTCACATTCTTGTAGACGGTGAAAAAATCGGAATTCCGTCGTTTCAGCTGAAAGTCGGTCAGGTTGTTTCCCTCCGCGAAAAATCGCAGAAGAATGACCAGATTAAGGCAAGCTTCCTGAACGGAAATCGTCGTCCGCTGGATTACATCGAAGTTTCGGAAGAATCTTTTTCCGGCAAACTGGTGATGATGCCTAAGCGCGAAGAAATTCCTGTAGAAATCAACGAACAGCTGGTCGTAGAATTCTATTCGAAATAAAATCCGCAGTTCCTTTTATCCGCTTCATTACGAGGCGGATTTTTTTTTCTCAATTTTCTTTTTTTTCGTTCCGATAAACTTACTGAGGTTTACAAATGATAAGAGGTTGGTACATTGGCGCAAGCGGAATGAATGCCCAGCAGAATCGGCTCGATGCAATTTCAAACAATCTGGCGAACGTAGACACTACGGGCTTTAAAAAAGACATTCCCGTCAGCAAGGAATTCAGCGAACTTCTGCTCAGAAGAACGCAGGCAGACGGCGTGTATAAAAATTCTTCCGGTTCATATGATGCTGCTCCCGTAATCGGTGCGGTGGGACTGGGCGTGGAAACGAACGAACTTTTCACGGATTTTTCCCAGGGTTCGTTTAAATCCACGGATACGCGGACTGACATGGCTCTGGGCGGCGAAGGATTTTTTGCGGTTCAGACTCCGGCGGGCGAACGTTACACGCGGAACGGAAATTTTCATCTGGGCAAGGAAGGAATTCTTCTGACGAAAGAAGGCTATCCGGTTATGGGCGAAAACGGCGCAATCCATGTTCCCGACGACAAATTTTTCGTAAACCAGGACGGAATGATTTACACGAAGGACGACAATCAGCTTGTGGACAGAATGAAAATCGTGCGCTTTGAAAACGAACGGTACCTGAGCAAGCAGGGTTCTTCCCTCTGGAACACCACCGACGTTTCAGGCGACGCGTACATTGCAGAAGGCGACGAGCGACCGAAACTTCTGCAGGGCTACACCGAAACGAGCAACGTAAACGTAGTAAACGAAATGGTGCAGATGATTGAAGTAAACCGCGCATACGAAGCGAACCAGAAATCCGTGCAGACGGAAGACAGCATGATGGACACGCTCTGGAGCAAGGTAGTAACTGTAAACCGATGATTTGACTGACGGCGCTGAAAAAAAAATCGGCTGAAGAAATTGAATCGTGCTGAAAAAAAATCGGCGGAACGAAATCGAATTGCGCTGAAAAAAAATCAGCGGAAGAAATCGAACCGGCTGAAAAAAAATCGGCTGAACGGAATCGAACCGGCTGAAAAAAATTCGGC
>CAZACA010000079.1:0-1256 GCA_964483515.1 uncultured Treponema sp. | reverse complement strand
ACCGGCTGAAAAAAAATCGGCTGAACGGAATCGAACCGGCTGAAAAAAATTCGGCGGAACGGAAAAAAGAAAAGGCGAATGAACGGAGGATTTTTATGGTAAGGAGTTTGTGGAATGCCGCTACGGGAATGAACGGACAGCAGACCAACATCGACACGATTTCCAACAACCTTTCAAATGTAAACACGACAGGCTTCAAGCAGCATCGCGCTGAATTTGAGGACCTGCTGTATCAGAACGTAAAACTGGCGGGAACTCCAGCGACAGAAGATACGGTGACTCCGGTGGGACTTCAGATGGGAAGCGGCGTTAAAGTCGGCGCAACCCAGCGCATAATGACGCAGGGTTCCCTTCAGGCAACCGGAGTAGACACCGACATTGCCATTGTGGGCGACGGATTTTTCCGCGTTCAGCAGTACGACGGAAGCTGGGCGTACACAAGGGACGGTTCGTTTAAAGTTGATTCTACGGGACAGCTCGTAACTGCAAACGGTCTCCGCGTAATGCCTGAAATAATTCTGCCGGAAGGATTTCAGCTTGAAACGCTTTCCGTTTCGGACATGGGCAGGGTAAACGTAAAGGTCAACGGCGAACTCGAACCGGTGGAAGTCGGTCAGCTGGAACTGTACAGGTTCCCCAATGCGGTGGGACTTGAAAACACGGGCGACAACCTTTACAAGGTAACGAACGCTTCGGGCGACCCCATTGCAAGCCGTCCGGGAATCGACGGAATGGGAATCACCAAGCACAAATTTCTGGAAATGAGCAACGTTTCCGTAGTGAACGAAATGGTGCAGATGATTGTTGCACAGCGCGCCTACGAATTTAATTCAAAGGCGATTCAAACGAGCGACAATATGTTGCAGACCGCAGCAAGTCTGAAGCGATAACTTTTTTAAGAATCTGAAAGCGCCTTGAGAAATCGGGGCGTTTTTTTTTGCATGAATAACCGGATTGCAGGAATCATCGGATTATCGGCGGGAGGAAAAATGATTTCAGTAAACATTTATTACACGGGAAAAAATTCAGGTGCAAGGGAATTTGTCCGTGAAATGATTTCAGGCGGAACGGTGGACGAAATCCGCAGGGAAAAAGGAAATTTGAGGTACGAATATTTTTTTTCCGCGGAAGACGAAGAAACTGTTCTTTTAGTTGACGCGTGGCAAAATCAGGGTGCGCTGGATTTTCATCACGATTCGCCTGCGATGAAAAAAATTGCATCGCTCAGGGAAAAATTCGGCCTTACCATGAAAGTG
>CAZACA010000078.1:0-8552 GCA_964483515.1 uncultured Treponema sp. | reverse complement strand
TGATTCCGTTGAGTTTCGCCGCTTTTTCGTTAATTCCCACCGCCTGAATGTAAAGTCCCAGCGTAGTTTTTTTCAGAAGCAGGTTCATCAGCAGAATGAAAATCACCACGATGATAATCGGAGTCGGAATCGCCACGTGAGGAATGAATCCGCCCAGATATTTTAAAAGCGGACTTTCTACGTTCGGAGTTGCACCGCCGTTAATCCAGTACGCAATCGGTCGTCCCGCAGTGTAAAGAATCAGCGAAGCAATCATCGGCTGAATGTCGAATTTCGCGATAAGGATTCCGTTGAAAAGGCAGAACAGCGTCGCCACAATGCAGGCCGCCACAAGGGCAAGCAGAATGACCGGAACCGTAATCGTGTTTGCGCGGAGAATTTTTACAAAAACCGAACCCGCGATTGCAGCCGCCGCACCGATTGAAATGTCCTGTCCTTTTGTCGCGGAAGTAATCAGCGTCATTCCCACCGCCAGAATTGCAAGTTCCGAAGCACCGTTCAGAATGCTCACCAAATTTCCCGAAAGAACCGTGTTGCCGAAATTATTTTTCTTTATGGAAATGGAAAAAAAACTCGGATCGCGGAAAAGGTTGAACAGCACCAGCAGAATCAGCGCCACCACCGGAATCGCCAGCTGCGACTGAAAAAGTTTCTTTAAATTTTTTGTTACGACGTTTTCGTTATTTGGCATTTTGCGCTTTTCCTCCGGCTATTGTTTTCATGATCGTTTCCTGATTCAAATCCGCGCCCGTCAATTCGCCCACGATGTTTCTGTCGCGCATTACGATTAAACGCTGACAAACGGAAAGCATTTCAGAAATTTCTGAAGAAATGAACGTTACCGCCACGCCCTCTTCGGAAAGTTTCAGCACCTGCTTCTGAATTTCCAGTTTCGTTCCCACGTCGATTCCGCGGGTCGGTTCGTCCAGAATCAGATACTGCGGATGAGTCAGAAGCCACCTGCCCAGAATAACTTTCTGCTGATTTCCGCCCGAAAGCGATTTTATCGGCGTTTCTTTTGAAGCGGTTTTTATCTGCAAAAGCTTGATGTATTCGTCGGCAAGTTTTTCGCTTTCCGCACGGGAAATCGGCCTGGTGAATCCTTTTAAAACCTGCATTGCCAGAATTAAATTTTCGCGCACTGACAGATCCTGAATGATTCCGTCGCCTTTACGGTCTTCGGGAAGATAACCGATTCCGTTTTTCATGGCGTCTTTCGGTCTGGAAATTTTCACTTCCTTTCCGTTGATTTTTACTTTTCCGCCGGTCACCCGATCAGCCGCAAAAATCGCACGGACACTTTCGCTTCGTCCCGAACCAAGAAGCCCCGTAAATCCGTTGACTTCGCCTTTTTTTATGCTGAAATCGAAGGGTTTTACGCCTTCTGCACTGGAAAGTCCCGTGGCTTCGTAAACGCATTCGCCTGCACCCGCGTACTCCTTTTTCTGTTCCTTCAGTTTGGAAATGTCTTCCAGGTCTTTTCCAAGCATGGCGGAAATAAGTTCAACGCGCGGCATCTGGCTGATGGTGTATTCGCCCACAAGTTCGCCGTTCCTGAGTACCGTGATTTTGTCGCAGACTTCGTAAACCTGATCCAGAAAGTGCGTAATGAAAATAATTCCTACTCCGCGGGATTTTAAGTCGCGCATGAGCGTAAACAGAAGTTCCACTTCGCGTTCGTCCAGGGAAGAAGTCGGTTCGTCCAGAATCAGAACCTTGCAGTCCATGTCCACCGCCCGGGCAATCGCTACCATCTGCTGAACTGCCAGCGAACACGTTCCCAGCTGCTGCGCTCCGTGTGCCGGAATGTTCAGTTTCTGCAGAAGTTCGTCGGCCCGCTTTACCTGAGCGCGTGCATTTACAAAATTATATTTTCCTCGTCCGATAAACATATTTTCAGCAACAGTCAAATTCGGACAAAGGGTAATTTCCTGATAAACCGTACTGATTCCCAAATTCTGTGCATCCTGCGGCGAACGAATATTTACCGCATCTTCAATTCCGTCGATTCTGATTTCGCCCGAATCTTTTATATGGACGCCCGTAAGGCATTTGACCAGAGTCGATTTTCCTGCCCCGTTTTCGCCCATCAACGCATGGATTTCGCCTTTGCACAGGGTAAAGTCAACGTTTTGCAGAGCCTTTACGCCCGGAAATTCCTTTGAAATTCCACGCATCGTCAAAACAACATTTTTGTCCATCGGATAACCGCCTGTTTTTTTGATTAAGAAAAAAAAGACGTAAAGCGCATTACACACTTTACGTCATTCAGATTAAAGCCGCGGATTAGTCACCCAAACCGTACTTGTTGATGTCGTCTGCGGAAATTGTTCGTGCGTCAAATCCTTTTTCTTCAGAAATTACTTTCTTTGACGGAACTTTTCCGGATTTAATCATGTCTTCGATAACCTGAGCCTGGAACGGTGAGCACTGACCGTCATAGTTCCAGTTTCCGTTTTTGAGTTCGCGGAGAGCCCATTTGTTGCAGTCGAATCCCATTACGACAACTTTTCCGTTTACACCGTGAGTGATTCCGGCTTCGTCCAGTGCAGCAACTGCGCCTTTAGCCATTCCGTCGTTTTCCGCGTAAATTACGTTGAAATCTTCCTTTGAGTTGATTACGGATTCTACGATTTTTTTCGCTTCGGCTTCGTCCCATGTTGCAGTCTGCTGAACGACTTTTTTCATGGTTCCTGCTGCAAATTCCTTGTCCAGTGCGCCCGTTCGTCCAATCTGTGCATCTGAACCCATTGCGCCCTGAATGTGAATTACCTTGTATTCAGGAAGTTTGAGCGATTTAAGCCATGCAACCGCAGTTTCGCCTTCTTTCGGCATATCAGAAACAACTGCTGCTTCGTAAAGTTTTTCGCTCGTGTTGATCATTCGGTCAAAAAGGAAAACTTTAATTCCGTTTCGCTGTGCATTTTTAAGAACTGCATCCCATCCGTCGGTTGCCGCAGCAGAAAGAAGAATGTAGTCAACTCCGTCAGTAATCATCTGTGAAGCGGCGTTCAACTGTTCGTCGTTTTTAAGGCTGTAGAATGTTGAAACTTTGTAGCCCTTTGCAGCAGTGAAAACCGTTTCAAAGTCTTTTACGTTTGCAGCGCGATATCCTGATTCGGACGGCGGATTGTTGATGATTCCGATTTTAATTTCGCCTGAAGAAGCGCCTTTTTTGGCTTTGGCTTTTTTTGGTGCCGCAAACAAACTTGCTACACACATAAGGGAAACAACGACAGTTAAAATTTTTTTCATCTAAATTACCTCCTGGTAGATGAATTCAAGCGAAAAAACTCACTCGAACAAAAAGTCGCACGTTTTTTACACGCCGATTTGTGTTTTCACGTGTAAGTTAAACACGTTTTCATACTAGCACACTTATACGGATTTGCAAGAAAAATTTATAAATTTTTTTCCGCGGAATTTCCGTTTCAGCAAAAAAACGCACGTTTTCTTCAATTTGACAAACCGCCCTGAACTTTTTAGAATCGTGCCGATGAAACGCATTTTTTTTCCGGGCGCAATTTTCGCGTGCATTCTGCTTTTTTCCTGCGCATCCACGCAAAAACAGGACGATTCGCCTTTCGTTTACATTACGAATTCCAGAAAATTTTTTCTTCTTTCCGCGGATTCCGTCAGCCAGGAAAGCGAAGGCATTTTTTTATTTTCTGCGGATTTCAACGGAACCGAATTTTCTGCGCCGGTTTTCGTAAAGGCAGGTTCAGACGGAATTTTTTTACAGATTTTGAACGATTTCGGCACGAGCCTGGCGACGATTTCTTACGACGGAATTTCTGCCCGTGTCGATTCAGCGGTTCTGCCGGAAAATTTTAAGGCGGAATATGTCATCGCGGATTTTCAACTCGCGTGGTGCAATTTTGAAAAAGCGGAATCTGCGCTGAACGAAATTTCACTTTCCTTTACGGAAGAAATTTCATCGGACAAAAAAACGCGGATTCTCATGGACAAAAAAAACTGCATCGAAATTTTTTCCTGGGAAGGCGGAACCCTTTCGGTGGAAAATTTTTTGCGCGGATACAAATATTCTCTGACTGGAGTGGACGATGAGTGAAATTTTTCTTTCAAAACCGGGAGTTGCCTGTGCAGCGGGAATTTCTGCGGAAGAACTGTGGAATTCGGTAACGGACGGAAATCAGGGCGGAATAAAAAAAATCGTGTCGTATTCAGGAAAAGAATTTTTTGCCGCGCGGCTGAACGATTCGCTTTTAAAAAAATCTTCGGCGCGGTACGACATGCGGATTTTTCAGATTGCGGAAATTGCGCTGAATCAGATTGCAGCGGACGTTCAGAAGGCAAAGGAAAAATTCGGTGCAGGACGGATTGCAGTCTGCGTCGGTTCGTGCGACAACGGAACGGAATTTTCTTTTGCGGCGCATAAAAAATTTTTTGACGGCGGAAATTTTCCTGAAGGATATTCCCTGGAAATTCAGGGCGCGGATTTTGCTGCAACTTTCGTTTCGGAAAAATTTTCTTTAGGCGGCGTTTCCCTTGCGTTCAGTACGGCGTGTTCGTCAGGCGCGTGTGCAATCATAAAGGCTGCCCAGCTTCTGGAATGCGGTGCGGCGGATGCAGTCGTTGCAGGCGGAATGGACATTGCTTCGGATACGGTTCTTCTTGGTTTCGATTCCCTGGAAGCCGTTTCTCCGCAAATCACGAATCCGTTCAGCAGAAACCGTCGCGGAATTACTCTGGGCGAAGGTGCATCGTTTTTTGTAATGACGCGGGAAAAAATCAGCGGAAATTCCGTTCGTCTTCTGGGCTGGGGCGAAAGTTCCGATGCGCATCACATGACGAGTCCCGATCCGTCGGGGGAAGGAGCATCGCGTGCCATGGAAGCGGCCCTGAAAAATGCAGGAATTTCCGCGGACGAAATCGATTACGTAAATCTTCACGGAACCGGCACAAAATTAAACGACTCCATGGAATCTTCTGCAATGAAAAAAATCTTCGGAGAAAATTCAGTTCCGGCGAGTTCCACAAAACCGCTTACGGGTCATACGCTGGGTGCGGCAGGTGCACTGGAAGCGGCGGTCTGTTTTATGGCGATTGAAAAAAATTCGTTCGCGGAAAATTCAGCTTTACCGGTTCATGTGTGGGACGGCGAATCTGACGGAGAAACTGCAGGAGTAAATTTAGTGCAAAAAAATCAGCGGTTCGGCAGAATAAAAAAATGCATGACGAATTCATTTGCATTCGGCGGAAGCAACGCAAGTCTGATTCTGGGAGCGGCGGAATGAAAACAAAAAAAATCATTCAGGGCGCAGAACTTCTGGAACTCATTCCCCACAGAAACGGCATGATTTTACTTTCGCGCGTTACTGAATTCGACACGGAAAACCGGTTCGTTGCCACGCAGTTCGACGTAAATTCTTCCTGCATTTTTTTTGAAGAAAACGGAATTCCGTCCTGGGTTTCGTTTGAAATCATGGCGCAGTCAATTTCCGCACTGAACGGAATCATCGACAGACTGAACGGCGTTCCTTCAAAAGCGGGCTGCCTTTTGAGCGTTTCAGATTTTAAAACCGATGCAGAATTTTTTTCCGCAGGCGAAACGCTTTCCGTAGAAGCCGCCGAAGAATTCCGCGATGACGAATCAAAAATTTACCGCTACAGATGCCGCCTGGTTTCCGACAGAAATCCGTGCGTTGTAAGCGCAACAGTTACAGCAATGGAAGCAGAAGACCTTTCGTCGCTTTTAAAAAACTGAATTTTTTTCAAAGACGATTTTTCCGCGGAACAGAACCGTTTTTATTTCGCCGGAAATTTCTTTTCCTTCAAGCGCAGAATATTTTCCCCTGCTGAAAAATTTTTCTCCGCGAACCGTCCATTTTTTTTCCGGATCCGCCACCACGATGTTCGCAAAAAATCCTTCGCGCAGAAGTCCTTCGTTTTCCACGCCCAGAATTCGTGCAGGATTCAGACTCATCAGCGCAGAAAGTTCCGTCAGTTTCATTCCTGAATTTTTTACCAGGGCAGTGTTGCAGGAAGCAAATGCAGTTTCCAGTCCGCTGAATCCGGGGCTTCCGTTTTTTTTGTCATCGGCAGTGTGGGGCGCGTGGTCGGTGGAAATGCAGTCCGCGGATTTTTCCAGAAGGGACTGAACGAGTGCAAGACGATTTTTTTCACTTCGCAGCGGAGGATTTACGATGCAAAAAATTTCAGGAATTTTTCCGCCGGAAAGAAAAAGATGATGCGGTGTAATTTCAAAAGTTACATCAGTTCCGTGAGCGCGTGCATTTTTTATTTCTTCCACGCATCGGGCAGTGCTTACGTGACAGACGTGAATTCTGCAATGCGCTTCCTGTGCCAGCCTGAGATTCCGCGAAGTTGCCGTGTCTTCCGCCAGTTCCAGGAGCGAATCCGCCTTCAGTAAAAATTCCGCAGCGTCACCGGTTTTTTTTTGCTTCAGAAATTCCAGCGCACGCACACGAAATTTTTTCGCTTCTTCCGCCAGAAAAGGGTCTTCCGAATGACACGCCACGATTAAATTTTTTTCCGCCGCAATTTTCATGGCAGAAAACATTACCGAACTGTCGCGCACTTCCTTTCCGTCTTCGCTGATTACGGGAATTTTTTTCGCGTCGATTTTTTGCAGATGGCTCAAAGTTTTTCCGTCGAAATTTTCCGTTATGCTGACTGCCTGAAAAATTTTTCCCCTGCCGAATTCGTCGAACCGCGCAACATTTTTTTCAGCGGCTTCCGCGGAAGAAATTACCGGATTCGTGTTCGGCATGAGGACGCATCGGGAAAATCCGCCTGAAGCCATGGCCCGCGAACCTGATTCCAGGTCTTCTTTCTGCGTAAAACCCGGATCACGAAAATGCGCGTGCAGGTCAATGAACGACGGCATGACGACGCAATTCCGTGCATCGATTTTTTCCACTGAACCGTCCGCCAGAAGTTCCGCAGTTTTTTCCGCGGAAGGAAGCGACAGAATTTTTTCGTCCTGCAAAAGAAGCGCGGAATTTTTTCTGTCAGTAAAAGCGTCCACCAAATGCGCGTTGTGAATGAGAATTTTTTTCATGCAGAATCCTTATCCGTCGATGGAAAAATTCCGTTTGTTCAGCGAGTCGCAGTAAACGCAGCGGTATTCTTTTTTTTCGCGGTTCACAAGGCGGAATTCCTGGGGCACGTAATGTTCGGTCGTGGTAATGCACCGCGGATTTTTGCACACGATTACGTCCTGAATTTTTTCGGGAAGTTCCATGCGAATTTTCCGCGTAATTTTTGAATCCTGAATTACGTTCACGGTGATGTTCGAGTCGATGAATCCCAGAACGCTGTAATCGATGTTGATTATGTTGTCGATTTTTATGATGTCTTTTTTGCCGGTTTTTTTGGACGATGCATTCATAATCAGCGCAGTAGTAAAACTTGCCCTGTCCAGTCCGAGCCATTTAAAAACTTTCCATCCTTCGCCTGCCTGAATGTGGTCAATGACGAGGCCGTTTTTTATTTCTGCAATGTTTATCATTTTTTCCCCCGATTTTGATTTAAAGGCATCCGGTTAATTTTGAAATCAGCGCCATTCGTGCAAACATTCCGTATTTCACCTGCTTGAAGTATGCAGCGCGCGGATCGTCGTCCACTTCAGGAGAAATTTCGTTTACGCGCGGAAGAGGATGCAGCACGATCATGTCCTGTTTTGCAAGGCGCATTTTTTCCCTGTTCAGAATGTAACTGTCTTTCAGCCTGATGTAATCCTGTTCGTTAAAAAATCGTTCTTTCTGCACGCGGGTCATGTAAAGGATGTCCAGGTCGCCCATGACGTCTTCAAGCCGTTCTGCTTCGCGGAATTCGATTCCTGACGGCTTCAGCAAATCGTCCGTAATGTAACCGGGAACTTTCAATTCGTCGGGACTGATGAAAACGAACCGGTTGTTTTTGTAGCGGCTCATTGCCTGTGTAAGCGAATGAACCGTCCTGCCGAATTTCAGGTCGCCGCAAAATCCGATGGTATGATTTTCAAATCCGCCTTTCAGCGCACGAATCGTTACCAAATCGGTAAGCGTCTGCGTGGGATGCGAATGTCCGCCGTCGCCTGCATTGATTACCGGAACCGAACTGAATCTGGACGCAAGCAGTGCTGAACCTTCTTTCGGCGAGCGCATGGCAATTACGTCCACGTAAGAACTTACTACGCGAATCGTGTCGGCAAGGGTTTCGCCTTTCGTGGAAGAAGTGTAACTCGCGTCGGCAAAACCTTCCACCGTTCCGCCCAAATGCAGCATTGCCGCTTCAAAGGAAAGTCGTGTTCTGGTGCTCGGCTCAAAAAAAAGTGTCGCAAGAATTTTCCCGCGACACACGTCCTGAAAAGAATTCGGATCAACAATCATCTGTTCCGCCAAAGAACAAATCGATTCAATTTCGCTGACGGTCAAATCCGTCGGTTCAATCAGATGTCTGCCTTTTAACATTCGTTCCCCCAAAAAAATTTTCCGTATCATATCAGAAAAATTTTTTTTCCAAAAGGGAGTGCATAAATTCTTTCCGCGGATTTCAGCAGAGGAGGATGAATTTTTCCGCGGGGG
>CAZACA010000077.1:0-8589 GCA_964483515.1 uncultured Treponema sp. | reverse complement strand
ATACGGAAGAAAAATTGTACGAAAAAATTTTTCAGTTCAGCGCGCGGAAAAAAAATTCGTTTCGTCCGCGAAAAAAATTATAAAAGGTTTTCGGTTTTGGATAAAATTTTTAGTGCAACGCGGGAATCTTTGGCTACGAGTTTTTTTAAGTCGCCGCAGGAAATTTTTACCAGAACTGCATCTTCTGCGCAAACGGATTTTTCCAGGCGCGATGTGTTTAAAATGCATTCTTCTTCGCCGAAAAAATTTCCCGTGCCCAGAAAAATTGCGCCGCTTTCTTTTTGCAATTCGATTTTTCCCGAAACGATGTAAAACGCTCCGTCGCTTGCTGAATTTTTTTCGTACACGGTTTCGCCCGCTTTAAACGAAAAATTCGTTTCGCATTTTTGCAGGATAAAATCCGTGGACAAAAATAAAAATCGCTTTACGTTGCTCACGGATTTTTTGTCCTTGCGTTCGGGCAGAAGATAAAGTTCCTTCAGCAAAAGCACGTCGAAAAATTGACAGACAAAAAGCCATTGCGCAAAAAAAAGAAAAATCAGAAAAAAGAAAAACGTGCCCATCAGAAAAACGATGACGCTGCTCAAAACGCCGTAAATAAAATTGTAGCGGTTCACGTTGATGAAAATGTGAAAAATGTTCGTCATCACCCAAAACGAAAAAACCGTTCCGAACGAAAAAAGTGCGCTGGACGAAAACGACGGCTTTGTTCTGCTGGCAAAACGATACGCCACTACGCAGGTTGCAAAAATCAGGATGAACGGAAAAAGGTTTATTAAAATCTTTGAAATTTTTTTCGCCAGAAAATTCAGCGGAGAAAGAACGCCGTAAAATTTCGGAAAAAGCAAAATCGTTTTAAAACTCATGCTTAAAAAAATCAGCACGGCAAAAAAAGTAACGATAAAAATTTCCGCGGAAAAAATTAAAAACTGCCGCTTCATGGGACGTTCCTGAACTTCGCTGCCGAAAATTTTCCGCAGACCCGTCACCACGGAACTAAAAAATCTGCGCGCCATCCAGACGATTGCAGCCGCCACGACGATTTCAAAATTCGTAATGCGATGAACCGAATCGATTACGGAAACAAAAAACTGGCTTTTGAAAAATTCGTTTTCACCCGCGGAAAGTGACAGAATCGACGAAACGGTTTCAGGCGACGCGTGCAAAAATCGAATCAGCACCACACAAATCAGCATGAAAAGCGGAACCACCGAAAGCATAAAACCGAACGCGCAGGACGATGCAAACGAAACCAGATCGTTGCTGAAAAAAAGGCTGATTGTAAGGTAAAGCGACTGAACGAAGCCGAACAACGCCGACTTTTTTCCGACGCTTTTTTTGCGATTCATCAGTTGTTGTATCCCGGCTGCGTAGAAAACGGCGATGTAGAAGTTTTGATTTTCTTTCTGGTGGCAAGATTGTAGTACGCCAGCTGGGAATAATCCATGTCGTCTTTCGGATCGTCATTGATGGACGCCATCAAACTTTCTTCCAGAACTTTTGAAACGTAATCGCGGATTTCGTCCTTTACCAGCGTGGGCGTATTCGGCATTAAAAGCAGAACCCAAACCGTTCCCGCAGGCGACTGTCGCACCGCAAAAATTACCGCTTCAATCGTAAGCTGCCGCGAACGGAGACGCATCGTAACGTTATGCAGAAGATAATTTTTCGCGATAATCTGGTCGTTCAGCACGGAAGGAATTATTGCCGCCATTCCCACGGAACTGATGTCGATTAAACGCAGTTTGTGCATCCGGCTTCCGTGGTCCCAGAAAAGTGCCGCTTCGTTGTCGTTTCTGAGGGTAGCGCGAACGTACTGACGTTTTCCTTTGGCGTTCAGTTTGTCCAGAAGCAAAAGCACCTGTTCCTTTATGTTGTCGATTCCTTCGTTGAAATCAAAATAAAATTCAGGCCCTTCCAGATTCTTGCGGAAAATTTCAGCGTCAGTCGGTTTGATTTTTTCCGAAATGACCGCAACATGAACTTTTGACAGCGCTTCGTCCTTTTCAAAACTGCGGACAAAATTGAACCATGCGCCCACCGAAATATGCGCGTCGATATTTATGAAAATAATGGAATTCTGATTTCGGCGCAGAATATTTTTCGTGTCGCGATAATTTTCGATTACGTAGACTTCGTATTCTTTTTTGCGCAATTCCAGAACGATGCTCCTGGAAACTGAATAGGAAGGATTGATAAAAAAAACTTTCAGTCCATACACATCCACTTCACTTGGCTTTTCTTCCATTAACTTTCAACCTCTCTCATTTGATTATAAATTGACTTTTTCTTTTGGTCAAAAAAAATTTCCGCAAAGATGAAAAGCATGATGAATTTCCGCCTGAAAAAATTCAGACGGATTTTTTCGCTAAAAATCAGCGAGTTTTGGTGCGCGGGGAAACGGAATTACGTCGCGGATATTTTCCATGCCCGTTACGTAACGAATGAGCCGCTCAAATCCCAGTCCGAATCCTGAATGGGGCACCGTTCCGAATTTTCGCAAATCCAGATACCAGCCGTAAATCGATTTATCCATTCCGCGGTCTTCCAGCGCCTTTACAAGTTTACCGTAATTTTCTTCGCGTTCACTTCCGCCGATTATTTCGCCGATTCCCGGAACCAGAACGTCAACTGCCTTTACGGTTTTTCCGTCGTCGTTTAATTTCATGTAAAACGATTTTATTTCCTTCGGATAATTGAAAACCATCACCGGCTTATGGAAAATTTTTTCCGTTAAAAATCGTTCGTGTTCCGTGGCAATGTCGCAGCCCCAGTACGGTTTGAATTCGAATTCGTCCGCGTGCTTTTCCAGTTCTGCAATGGCATCGGTGTAGGAAATCCGCTGAAAATCGCTGGTGGCAACGTGACGCAGCATTTCGATTAAACCGGGCTGAATCCGTTTATCGAAAAATTCCAGATCGCTGCTGCATTTTGTCAGCGCCCAGTTCAAAAGATATTTTAAAAATTCTTCCTGAATGTCCATGTCGTCGTTCAAATCGAAAAAAGCCATTTCAGGTTCAATCATCCAGAATTCGCTCAAATGACGCGGCGTGTTGGAATTTTCTGCGCGGAAAGTCGGCCCGAATGTGTAAACCCGGCTCAAACTCGTGGCAAGAGTTTCCGCTTCCAGCTGACCCGAAACCGTAAGTGACGCTTTTTTGCCGAAAAAATCCTTTGAGTAGTCCACGATTTTATGCGCGTCTTCGATTTTCATTCCGCCCAGACCGGCCTTTACGCCCAGTTCCGCGATTTTTTCCATGGAAAGCGTCGTCACCTGAAACATTTCGCCCGCGCCTTCGCAATCAGAACAGGTTATTTCCGGCGCATTGATGTACTGAAATCCGCGTTCCTGAAAAAACGAATGAACGGCAAACGCCATCTGATTCCGCACGCGAAAAACCGCCCCGAAAGTATTCGTTCGTCCGCGCAAATGTGCATTCGTCCGCAAATATTCCATGGACATTTTATTTTTTTGCAGCGGATATTCTTCCGGCTTGCATTCGCCCAGGCACACGAGATTTTGCAGCGTAACTTCCACCGCCTGACCCGAAGCAGGAGACGCCACCAGAATTCCTTCCGCGCGAACCGACGCTCCCGTAGAAATTTTTTTCAGTTCGTTTTCTATTTCGTTTACTGCGGCATTTTTGTCGGGAGAATTTCTGTCGAACGTCAGCTGAATCGAAGCGAAACAACTTCCGTCGTTTACCTGAACAAAAACAAGATTTTTCGAGTCGCGTTTTGTGCGAACCCATCCGCAAACCGTAACTTTTCTTCCGTCCGGCTCTGATGTCAACAAATCTTTTATAAGAATCGGTTTCATAATTTCCTCATTTTAGTGAAATGAAATATGTCGGTCAATTAAACCGGATTTTCATTTCGGCTCCAGATTTTTCACGAACAGAAAAACAATCTGATTTTCGTCGGTGTATTCAGGCGCAGGAATAATTTCCATCATGACGCGGCGGAATTCCCTGTCGATCATCCGGCGATAATTTACGCACGAAATTCGGTTTCCGCTTTTAAACGATGAACGGAGCGTGTCGATGTTCGTGTACGCGAAATAATGTTCCAGATCGTCCCTGTGGATTAAATTCAGTTCCGCGAAATCGTAAATGGCCTTTGAAAAAACGTCCTCGAATTTTTTTTCAGAAGGATTCGCCTTAATCCGCTCGTAACGGTCTTCCGTTAAATTTACTTTTAGAATTTTTATGTAAGTGCCGCACAAAGTTTTCAGCGCAATCTGCTGATTTCGTCTGTCCACGCCGATTTTTGAATAATGCTCTTCTTTTTCCCTGTACATCCGTTCGTCTGCAACGGTCGCCAGTTCGCGCACGGTTTTGTTGGGAAATTCTTTCAGCATGACGTAGCCCGCGGAAATTGAAAGTTCCTTTACGTGTTCGCCCTGCCATGAAAAAGTCGCAGTTTCAAATTCGGTTTTGAGTTCTTCCAGGTCGCGTTCCGAAGCAAAAATCGTTGCAACAAATTCATCGCCGCCCATCCTGAAAACTTTTCCGCACGGACAAAAAATTTTTTTCATGCATTCCGCTGCACCCTGCAAAAGTTCGTCGCCGGCTTCGTGCCCCAGAATATCGTTCGTGTCCTTCAGTCCGTTCAAATCCATGGCAACGAAAACAAAATCGTCGGGCATGGAAGTGTCGCCGTATTTTGCCATTTCAGTTTCGTACGCGCGCCGGTTAAAAAGCCCCGTGAGTTTGTCCGTGTTTACGTCGTGAATCAACTGCTGACGTTTTTCTTCTTCACGCAGAACTTTGTCGATGTTGCTCAGCGTGGCAATGATGATTTTTTTTCCGTCTTCTTCAGGCGCCAGAATGAACCGAACCTGATAATTAAAAATTTTTCTGCGGAATTTAATCTTGCAGTTGCACGAATATTCTTTTTCTTCCGCGAGATTTTTTTTCACGTTTTCCAGTTCGATTTTGTTGTATAAATTTTCCTGATCTTCCGGTTCGATAAAACTCAGAATAAAATTTTTCCAGACCTGATTGTACGGCAGTCCGTTTTCTTTCTGCACTTCGTCCCAGCTTTTCATTTTGCCGAATTGTTTCAGCATGGTAGAAAGCCCGGTTTCCGGATCGATTAAAATAATTTCCGTGCAATCGTCGCTGACCGCTTCAATAATCGAAAGCTGCCGCCGCAAATTTTTCACCGAACGCATCTGTTCCGCGGAACGCTCGTCTTTTTCCTTCTGAAGTGCCGCCTGCAAATGTTCCAGCACCGTCATGGAAATCAGCGCCGCCAGAAAAAGATAGACAAGCATGATGAAGCAGTTGGTGTAAAGCGTCCGTCCCAGAAACGAAAACGATTTTGTCACGCACAGAATAAAATTTCCGCAATATTCCACAGTGCAATAAATTTTTTTGCCGTTGATTTTTGTGGGCGTCTGAAGAACTCCGTCGAATTCCAGTCCTTTTTTTTGAATTTTTATTTCGTCCAGCGTCTTGCCGATTTTCCGCGGATCCGTGGCGCCTAAAATTTTTTCAGATTTTTTGTCCGCTACGATTACTTCAAAGCCTTTGTACATGGGCATGTCGCCTACAACTTTTGAAATTTCGTTGGCGTTAAGTTCGTGCAGAAGCCGCATCGGTTCGATTCCCACCTGAACCAGACACGAAAAATCATCAGCCCAGACCATGGCGTACATCATTTTCCGATTTTCCGCGGTGTTGGGAACCATGTCCTGACAGAGCGATAAATTTCTGTCGGAAAGAATGGGGCGGAAAAAAGAAATCTGCGCTCCTGAATCGAAATTCAGTCCGTAGTATTGGGGCATCGTTCCTGAAAAAATTTCGCCTTTCGTGCTGAACAGATGAATTTCGTCCACGTAAACAAGCGATGCGATTTTTTTCAGTTCGTCCAGGTCTGTTTTTGCGCGGGGATTTTTTGTCAGAATGTATGAAACTGCTTTTGCGCGGATAACGTATTCTTCTTTCAGCGATGCAATCAGTTCGGCTTCGTCAATTTCGTTCTGTTCGATGACACGGTCAATCTGATCCATGAGCATGACGGAAGTCTGCCGCACGTTTTCAAGGTTGCTGTGAATGATTATCGCCGCTTCAATCAAAAGCATTATCACGATAAGAATTGCAATCGTTGCGATGGCGATGAATTTGCGCCGCTTTTCCAACGAATTTTTTTTTGAAGACATAACTCACTCCTAAAAAAGTCGCCTTATCAGGATGCAAAATCATGATAGACCCAATTTTCATTTTTTTCAACTGAACGGATTTCGTAAATTTTCCGCGGATTTTTCGTTCTGCAAAAAAAATTTTTGTGGTAAATTCAGCCCATGAATTTCAACGAAGAAAAAAAATACACCGATTTGATTTTTGATTTGTACGGAACGCTTGTGGACATACGCACGGACGAAAACGACGCGGCATGGCAAAAAACTGCACTTTTTTTTGGATTTTACGGCGCGAATTATTCCCCTGCTGAATTAAAAAATTCTTACGCGGAACTTTTACAGAACGCAGAAATTTCAGCGGGACAGAATTACGAATGCTTTCCTGAAATACAGATCGAAAAAATTTTTTCCGCGCTGTTTGAAAGGAAAACCGGCAAAAAAAATTCGGCTCGGCACGGATTTATGGCTGCACAAATTTTCCGCATTTCTTCAATCGACTACATCCGACTTTATCCGGACGCGGCGGAATCTCTGGCGCGTTTAAAATCGGCAGGATTCCGGCTGTGGCTTTTAAGCAACGCACAACGCGCATTCACTTTTTACGAACTGAATCTTCTGGGCATAAAAAAATTTTTCCGCGGAATTTTCATTTCGTCGGATTACGGATGCAAAAAACCTGACGCGAAATTTTTCGATGCGCTTTTAGACGGAAATTCCTTGTGCAGAAAAAATTGCCTCATGATCGGAAACGATTCGCAGACTGACATTGCAGGCGCAAAAAATTCCGGCGTGGATTCCTTTTACATTTCGTCAGGCATCAGCCCGGCGGAAGACAAGGGAAAAAAAATCGATGCAACTTTTTTTGCAGAAGAATGCGACTGGAAAAAAATCTGTGAACGGCTTCTTTCGATGAAAAAATAATTTTCCTTTTCCGCGAAAAAAATTTACGCTTTTGCCGCGGAAGAAGTCGTCATGTCCGGCTCGCCCAATTTTCTGCGGCGGTTTTTGTCCTTGTACATTCGTTTGTCGGCAATTTCGTAAAGGTCTTTGTACGTTTCGGCTTCGTGAGGAAAAATCGCATAGCCGATGGAAACGCCCACCGTTACGTGATGTTCGCCCACCTGAAGCTGCTGTTCGGTAGTTTCGCGGATTCGTTCGATGATGGAAAAAAGCTGCTGATGACTTTTTACGTCGGTTAAAAAAATCAGATATTCGTCGCCGCCCACGCGTGAAATCAAATCGCCTTTCCGCACGGAATTTTTCATGCGCACGGCAGCGTTAATTAAAATTTCGTCGCCCACCAGATGACCGAAAGTGTCGTTTATGTATTTGAATTTGTCCAGGTCGATGGAAAGGAACGCGCAGACTCTTTTTGCCTTTAAAAATTTTTCCGCGGAACGCTTGAACTCAATGCGGTTGCAGGTTTTTGTAAGGGGATCGATTTTTGACAGATAAATTTTTCCCGCAAGAATCGAAAAAAGCACGAACATCAGCAGACCCGCTAAAACCGAAATTACTGCGCCAACTAAAATTGCCGTGTGCATGGTCGCAATGGTCGTTTTGTGCAGAATCGAAACGCGCCACCTTTGACCGGGCATTTTTAATTCCGCGAAAATTTTTGATTTTTCTACGATTTCTTCGTCGCCCCAGATGAAACTGAGTTTGTCAGGGTCGGAAGATTCGTAAACTGAAATCGCAAAATTCAGCGAGTCGTCCATGCCAAGTTTTACGGACTGAATCAGTTTGTCGTAGTCGATGGCAACGATGGCAAGTCCCCAGTATTCGCCGTTCACGAAAATCGGTTTGCGTCCGAAAATCATATTTTTTCCCTGAATGGAATGAACCGGTCCCTGCGTAACCATCCGCCGTGATTCGATGGCACGCGTCAGATATTCCCTTCGCTTGGGGTCTTCCATCAGATTGTGACCGATGGCGCTCCAGTTTCCCGAAATGGGATTTATGTAAGTAACCGTATAATCTTTTGCAAGCTGAATGCTGTCAATCGTGGGATTCTGACGGATTGCCATGTCGGTTAAATCCATGAACATTTTTTCGGAATAAACGCCGTCCTGAAACTGAATGGAAAGTTCCATGATGTCCGCGTAAGCAAGTGCATTGTTGATGAAACCTGAAGCAGTTTCGGTGATTTCGTTGAGTTCTTTAAAATCACGCACGTCACGATTTTTGCACGCAAAATGCATGAAAACAAAAAAACAGAAAACGGCTGCGAAAACCGCAATTACGATTGGAAAAATTCTCTTTTTCATTCCTGTCCTTCTGAAAAAAAAATCAAACGACTTTTTGAATGGGAAAAGTAAAAACTGATGTGGATTTTTGTGCCTTACTGATGAGTTTTTTGCTACGACGGCGATATTTTTTGCTTTTAACGTTTTTTTGTCAAGCAGTTTGCACCAGAATTTTTTGCATGGGGAAGAATTTTTTTT
>CAZACA010000076.1:0-8618 GCA_964483515.1 uncultured Treponema sp. | reverse complement strand
GCAAAATTTCGTTGTGAAAATTCTGCGGAAAAAATTCAGCGTAAAAATTCCGTTGCGGAAATTTCGCGGAAAAATTCGCCGTGCAAATTTCGTTGCATAAATTTTGCGGAAAAAATTCAGCGTCCAAATTTCGTTGCGAAAATTCCGCGGAAAAAATTCGTCGTGTAAATTTCGTTGCGTAAATTCCGCAGAAAAATTCGCCGTGCAAATTCGTTGCATAAATTTCGCGGAAAAAATTCAGCGTCCAAATTTCGTTGCGAAAATTCCGCGGAAAAAAATTCAGCGTGTAAAAATTCTTTTCGCGGAATTTAATTTTTTTTATGCGCACATTCCGCCGTCCACGTTTAAAATTTCGCCGGTGATGTACGATGCATTTTCGCTGGCAAGAAAAAGATACGCCTGTGCAATTTCGTCCGCATCGCCGATTCTGCCCAGAGGAATTTCAGCGCAAACCCTGTCGATGATTTCCTGCGGAAGCGACAGAAGCATATCCGTCCGCGTAACTCCCGGAGCCACCGCATTCACGCGAATTTTGTCCCGCGCCAGTTCCCGTGCCAGGGAAATCGTCAGTCCGTTCACCGCGAATTTCGACGACGCATATCCGCAGCCCGCTTTTTGCCCCTGCTTCGTCACCATGGAACTCGCGTTGATTATCACGCCGCCCGAATCCTGCCGACGCATTATTTTCGCCGCCGCCTGGGAACAGACAAAAACCGATTTCACGTTGATTTCCATGATGCGCGAAAATTCGTCAAAATTGTAATTGTAAAAATTCGTGCGCGAAGAAATTCCTGCGTTGTTTACAAGAATGTCCAGCGAACCGAATTTTTCTTTTGCCGTAGAAAACGATTTTGAAATTTCTTCCGCGTCGCAAATGTTGGGACAAAATCCAATCAGCCTTTCGCGGAATTCCTCCAGATTTTTCAGCGCTTTTTCCACCGACTCGTGATGCGTTCCTGCAATGGCAACGTTCGCTCCGTTCTGCAAAAATTTTTTCGCCACCGCAAAACCGATTCCGCGAGTTCCGCCCGTAATCACCGCAGTTTTTCCTTTGAGCATTTTTTCCTCCTGGCGAAATTTCCGCCTAAAAAAAATCTACGAAAATTTTTTTTTAAAACAAGCAGAACAAAAATTGGACGGCGCGAAATTTTTTGATTACTTTTTTGAAAACGGTTTGAAAACGGAGGACAAAATGAAAATTGCATTTTACGACACGCGACCATACGACCGCGAATTTTTTCTGAACGGAAACAGAAATTTTTTGTACGACATGGATTTTTTCGATTTCCGGCTGAACGAAAAAACTGCCGCCTGTGCAAAAGGATTCGATGCGGTCTGTGTTTTTGTAAACGACTCGCTGAACGAAGCCACGCTGAAAATTTTAAAATCCTGCGGAGTAAAAATCGCTGCGCTCCGCTGTTCAGGATTCAACAACGTGGATTTGCACGCCGCCGCACAATTCGGAATAAAAATCGTCCGTGTTCCGTCGTATTCGCCCCATTCGGTTGCCGAGCACGCGGTTGCACTTCTTTTGTCCCTGACGCGAAAAATTCCCCAGGCAAGCATGAGGACGCGCACAGGAAATTTTTCACTCAACGGACTGACCGGACGCGATTTGAACGGACTCACCGCCGGAATTCTGGGCACGGGAAAAATCGGCAAAATAACTGCATCGCTTCTTTCGGGATTCGGAATGCGGATTTTTTTGTACGACGTTTTTCCTGAACGCGACTGGGCTGAAGCAAACGGATTCGAGTACGTTCCGCTGGAAAAATTTTTTTCGTCCTGCGATGCCATCAGCCTGCACTGTCCGCTCACTGCCGAAACGAAGCACATCGTAAACAAAAAAAATCTTTCGCTGATGAAAAAAGATGCGGTCATAATCAACACTGGCCGGGGCGCGCTGATTCAAACGCACGATTTAGTGGATTCGCTTAAAAAAGGAAATTTGGGCGGTGCTGCACTGGACGTTTACGAAGAAGAACAGAAATATTTTTTCGACGACTGGTCAATCGACGTGATTAAAGACGACGACCTTCTGCGGCTCATGACTTTTCCGAACGTAATCATCACGAGTCATCAGGCTTTTTTGACCACGAACGCGCTGAAAAATATTGCCGAAACCACGCTGAAAAACATCAGCGACTGGAGCAAAAATATTTTTCTGCGGAATGAAGTGAAAGCCGGATGAAAAAAAATTCATGCGTTTAAAATCTGGCGGTAGCGTTCGTAAAGCAAAATTCCTGCCGCCACTGAAACGTTCAGGCTGTCGATTTTTCCGCAGGTGGGAATGGAAACCGATTTGTCGCATTGTTCGCGCAGAAGCCGTGCAATTCCGCTGCCTTCGCTTCCGAGCACGATGCAGGTTTTTTCAGGAAACGAAATTTTCTGCAACGGTTCGCCGTCCGCTTCCGCACCGAAAATCCAGAATCCTGCCGATTTTAAAATCTGCGCCGTCCGCACAAGGTTTGCAACTTTCGCGATTTTTACCCACGCCGAAGCACCCGCACTTGATCTCGCCACGATTTCGTTTTCCGCTAAATCCGAAGCGCTTCTGTGGTCACTGACGATGAGCAGATCCGCACCGAACTGATCGCAGCTTCGCAAAACCGCGCCCACGTTATGGGGATCAGTTACGCTGTCTAAAAGAACCGCCGTGGCTTTCTGCGGACAAGACGAAATCCACTGTTCAAACTGAATTTCGTTCGCTGAATTTTCCGATTCGCCTTCCACCGCCAGAATGATTCCGCGATGATTCCGCGCTTCCACGGAAAGATTTTTCGCCATGGAATCCAGTTCCGCTTCGTCAGTCTGCACGATTTGAATCTGCGCTTCTTTTGCCGCCGAAAGAATTTTTTTTATGCGCGGACCGATTTTTGAATAAAGCACGCACGCAGAAATTCCGCGGAAATCCGATGAAGACAACCTGCGGATTTTTTCTTCCACGGCATGAAAACCGGTATAAATTTTTTTTGCCATTTTTCAGGAATTTTTTCCGCAGCAGTTTTTGTATTTTTTTCCGCTGCCGCATGGACACGGTTCGTTTCTGCCGATTTTTTTTCCTTCGCGAACGACGGTGGTGGGACGCATCATGCCTTCGCTGTAAAACCATTCGCCGTTGATTTTTTTGAATCCGCCGATTTCGTGATGAATGTCGTGCATTCCTTTTGAAGTGTACGTGGCTTCAAATTCAACGATTCCTTCGTCGTCATTTTCCGTGCCTTTTTCGGTGCGCAAAATTTTCAGTCCGTGCCATGTGCTGTTCCGGCTCCATTCTTCCGTTGCCTTCCGGTCGATTTCGGCAATTTTTTCGCCTTTTTCGCAACTGTCGATGATGAAGTCGATTTCATGTTTTACATACGCTGAATAACGCGCGCGCATTAAACTTTCTGCGGTGGGTGCTTTTTTTTCGCCGCTGATGACTGGCCGGCAACATTCGCCGTAAGATTTTCCGCTGCCACAGGGACATTTTTCTGTTTCGTTTTCGTTCATGGGCGGGATTATATACACTTGCAAATTTTTTTTCAACGAAACGAAATTCTGCGGAAAAAATTTAAACCAAAAAAAATCCCGAATCCGCGGGGAATCGGGATAAAAAAAATCGCGAACCTACATATTCTTTTTTACGAACGCAGCCCAGACTTTATCGGCGCGGGCAATGTGCGTCAGAATCCAGTTGACCATATACGAATAAAATTTTTTTCCGTCGCTTCGGCTTTCGGCTCCTTCAAGCTGCTTCACCTGATGATTCACTTCGTTGATGAATCCGTCGTGCGCAGTTTTGTGAACGTCAACGCCTGCATATCCGTGGTCGCGCATGAATCCTTCTTCGTGGCTGAAATGATAAACCGTGTAGTCCACCAGTTTTTTCAGCGCTTTCGCCATGTTCGCCTTGTACGATTCCTGATCGCCGGTGATTACTTCGTAAAGTTCGTTGGCAATGGCAATCAATTTTTTATGCTGATTGTCAATTTCGGGAATACCTAAAAGATAGGTGTCGCTCCATTCAACTTTTTCGTCCATGAAAAACCTCCATAGTGTCCGAACGATTTCATTCAGACGTTAAAATTTTTAAGACCAGAAAAATCAAGTGTTGCAAAATAATCGTCTATAGTTTCCTTCCTGCGGATTTCTTTAAAGGAACCGTCGCTCCTCAGAAGAATTTCGCCGGAACGAAGCTTGCCATTGTAATTGAAACCCATCGCCCGTCCGTGTGCACCGGCATCGTGGATGATGAGCAGGTCGCCCGTTTCGATTTCAGGCAATTCCCGCTGAACCGCAAATTTGTCGCAGTTTTCGCAGAGACTTCCGCAGACGTCGTACACAAAATTTTTCGGCGCGTTTTCTTTTCCGCTCACCGTAATTTCGTGATAGGAACCGTACATTCCGGGCCGCATTAAATCAGCCATGCTCGCGTCCACTCCGATGTAATTCCTGTAAATATTTTTTTCGTGAATTGCACGCGTCACAAGCCAGCCGTATGGTCCGGTAATCGGTCGTCCGCATTCAAAACAAACCGCCATCGGGTCGAGTCCGGCAGGAACGATTTTTTCGTCGTACAGATTTTTTATTTTTTGCGCCACGTATTTCAAATCAACTTTTTTCTGTTCAGCCCTGTACGGAATTCCTACTCCGCCGCCCAAATCCACGAATTCAATGTTCACGCCGCATTTTTTCTGAATTTCCAGAACCAGGTCGAAAACAATCTGCGCAGTGTCCGCAAAAAAATCCGGATTCAGTTCGTTCGATGCAACCATCGTGTGCAGTCCGAAATGTTTCGCGCCCAATGATTTTGATTTTTTGTACGCTTCAAAAATCTGTTCGCGGGTGAGTCCGTATTTTGCTTCTTCAGGTTTTCCGATGATTGCATTTCCGCCTTTTTTTAACGCGCCCGGATTGTAACGGAAGCAAATCGTTTCAGGAAATTTTCCGCCCAGAGCATCCTGCAAAAATTCGATGTGGGTGATGTCGTCCAGATTTATGATTGCGCCCAATTTTTCCGCGTAAACGAATTCTTCCGCCGGAGTGTCGTTGCTCGTAAACATGATTTTTTTTCCGACGATGTTCGTGCGCTCGCAAAGCATAAGTTCGGGCAAACTTGAACAGTCGCCGCCGCATCCTTCGCTTTCGAGAATTTTTAAAATGTACGGATTCGGCAATGCTTTCACTGCAAAATATTCGCGGAATTTCGGAAAAATGCTGAACGATTCATAAAAATATTTTACGTTCCGCCGGATTGCGCTTTCGTCGTAAAGATAAAATGGAGTTGGAAATTTCTGGGCAAGTTCCACAAGCTGCTGATGGTTCAACGGAAAATCAGAACTCATAAAAACCTCTGATGATTTTAAATTTGAGTGCATTATAACGCTTTTATTTTTTTTTTCAATAAGACCGAATTTTCCGCGGATTATTTTTCGCCGCCCACGATTTCAGAAAGCACGCGGAGCAAATCGTTTATGTTGAACGGTTTGGAAACGAATGCGCTCATTCCTGCTTCCAGTGCCTGCGCCTTGTCTTCTTCAAATGCGTTTGCGGTCATGGCAACGATGGGCACTGCGGATTTTTTTTCGTCGGGAAGACTGCGGATTTTTTTTGTGGCGTCGTAACCGTTCATTACGGGCATCATTACGTCCATCAAAACGGCCTTGTAAAAATCCGGTTCGGCGGAATTTATTTTTTCCACGGCGATTTTTCCGTTTTCCGCTTCATCGATGACGAATCCTGCATTTTTTAAAAGTTCGCGGGCAATTTCACGATTTAAATTATTGTCTTCCACCAGAAGAATCCGCACGCCGCTGAATTTTGCAACGTCAACTTTTTTTTCTTCGCGCTTCTGAACCGTTTCTTCCGCGGAATTTTCAAAATCGAAACAAAGCAGAAATTCCGTGCCCACGCCTTCTTCGCTGTTCAAAAAAATCGAGCCGTCCATTTTTTCCACCAGCGTTTTTGAAATTGCAAGCCCCAGCCCCGTTCCCTGAATCTGATAATTCTGCAAATTTTCGTCGCGCTCAAAGGGCGTAAATTTTTTTTTCTGAAATTCCTTTGACATTCCGATTCCGTTGTCCTTTATGCGGAACTGGTACGAAGAAAATCCGTCGGTAATGGGAGGCATTTCGTTCACGGTGAATTTTATGGTTCCGCCTTCGTTCGTGTATTTTACTGCGTTGCCCAGAATATTGATGAGCACCTGACTGAGCCGGAGTTTGTCGCAAAAAACCGCACGCTGCAAATTTCCTTTTTTTACGAGGGAATAATTTAATTTTTTTGAATCGATCTGCGGCTTTACCACATTTTCAACTTCGTAAACGATGTCTTCGATGGAATTGGGTTTCAGCATGATTTTCATTCTGCCGCTTTCAATCCGCGACATATCAAGCACGTCGTTTATGAGCGAAAGCAAATGCGTGGAACTCGATTTTATGCGCTTTAAATCTTCGCGGATGAGGTCGGGGTTGTCCAGATGATTTTCGGCGATGGAAGTAAAACCGATTATGGCGTTCAGCGGAGTGCGGATGTCGTGGCTCATGTTTGAAAGGAATCTGGTTTTTGCGTTGTTCGCGGATTCTGCCATGGAAAGCGCTTCCTGCAAAACTTTCCGCCGGTTCATTTCGTGGGCGATTTCGTTGTCTACGTTCATGAATCCCAGAAGGACGTTGCCGGATTTGTTTATGTCGCCGATTCGTACCACCGCAAGTTTCATGAAAGAAATTTTGTCGTTGATTTTCGTGCGGAAATTTACGTTGAAACTTTCGCGATAATGCAGCTGACGGAAAATATTTTTGCGCGAAAAAGCCTGATGCATCATGTCGCGGTCTTCTTCGTAAACTGAAACGCCGATGTAAAAATTCAGCGCGTCGTCGTAAAATCCGTCGGAAAAATTTTCGTTGAAAAAAGAACCTTCTTTTTCGTTTATGCGGATTACGCGGATTCTGCCCGAAGCCAGATTCAGCATGAAAACGTTGCTGTATTCTTTTGAAAGTGCGTTGATTACTTCCAGCTGATAAAGTTTTTTTTCGTTTTCGCGATAATCGGTGGTAACGTTTTTTACGATTACGAGTCCCATTATGTCGCCGCTTTCTTCGTCTTTCGTAAGGATGACCGTGTTCCGCGTCCAGAAAAAATCGCCGTTGTAGGAAATCCGCCGCGAATCGAACTGAATTTCGTAACGCTCCATGATGAACGAATCCAGAAGACAGTAAACGTTCATTTTTTCAAGGAATTCTTTTTTTTCGTTTTCGGACATATCCCAGCAAATCGCTTCGATGAATTCCGAATATTTGCAGTCGTCGCCGAGTCCGAGCATTTTTTTCAGTTCGATAATCCGGTTGCCCACGCGCTGAAATGGCGTTCCCAGAATTCGGTCTTTCGTAAGGTTGAATTCGTAAACCAGAAGCGCGTCCGCAATTATGGCACGTTTGTACCGGTCGCCGTTTGTGTCGCCTGAAAAAAATTTTTCTTTGTCCGGAGCCGAAAGAAACGAACCGCCTTCATCCGCCGAATTTTCCCCTTCCCGCGAACCGTCCGATTTTCTGCCGTAAAAATTTTCCAGCAAATTTTCAAACTGATTTTCCCGAATTTCCATTACTAAAGTTTACATCGAAAAATTCAGAAATTCAAATGAAAAGAAAATCGTCATCAGCGAAAAAAATAAAACGAAATAAAAACAAAAACTGTTTTAAGAAAATTTTTGGGTCGTTTCAGCCAGTTCCATTTGAAAAAAAATTTTTTGTAATCGTTCCAGTATTTTTCAGCAGAATTTTTTGCACCAATCCGGCACATCGTAAAAATCGCATTGCAGCATTCGGCGACGCATCGTTTTTGAGCAGTTTCAGTAAATTTTCCGCAGACTTCTTCCAGAACTTTCCACGATTCCATCACGTTTTCAAAATGCTCCGGACGAATTGCATGGCTCAAACTTTCTTTCCGGACAAAATAATGATAACCTGCATACTCGCTCAATTTTATCCGCGAAAGAAACGGCGAAATTTCAATCAG
The DNA here is from genome assembly GCA_964483515.1 of uncultured Treponema sp. Taxonomy (GTDB): domain Bacteria; phylum Spirochaetota; class Spirochaetia; order Treponematales; family Treponemataceae; genus Treponema_D. The sequence goes on along the minus strand of CAZACA010000076.1, from coordinate 623 downwards.
CCAGATTTTATCTTCGTAAACGTTTAAATTTTCGCGAAACTCCACGGGACTTTTCCATGAACCGCGCAAAAATTCCAAATCGATTACGCGATTCCACGGATAACCGCCTCCGATTTTTGTGCTGTCATCTTCCATGGAGACTTTGTATTCTTCCGCTGAAATTATTCTGCTTTTTCCAATGTCGCTTTTTACGATTTTTTGTAAATTTTCATCGTGCACAAACCAATTTCCGACTATCATTGTCGCGCCGTTTTCGTTCATTTCAGAAATCATTTTCTCGTACATCTGCTGCTCAAGAAAATCGTCAGAATCCACGAATGCAAGATATTTTCCCGATGCTTTTTTCAGCCCGAAATTCCGCGCAGAAGAAACGCCTGAATTTTTCTGATGAAAAACTTTTACACGCGAATCTTTCAGTGCAAATTCATCGCAAATTTTTCCGCCTGAATCCGCCGAACCGTCGTCCACCAGAATCAATTCCAAATTTTTGTACGTTTGATTCAAAATGCTTTGAACGCAGTCAGATAAAAATTTTTCCGCATTGTAAACCGGCACAATCACACTAAGCAAATCATTCATTCGTTTCTCCAAAAAGGTTTTATCGAATTGTAATTTGCCCCCCC
>CAZACA010000075.1:0-8677 GCA_964483515.1 uncultured Treponema sp. | reverse complement strand
CTTCCCCGCGAAACGTGATAATATCCGCCCATGAAAATTTATCTGGCGACTGGAAATTTAAACAAAAAACGCGAAATTTCGGAACTTTTTCCGCAGCATGAAATCGTCATTCCGAAAGACGAAAACATTCAGTTCGACCCGGAAGAAACCGGCGGAACTTTTTACGAAAACAGCCTCATAAAGGCAAAATCGCTTTACGAAATCGTTCATGCACCCGTTCTTGCGGACGATTCAGGAATTTGCGCCGATGCACTGGACGGAAAACCGGGCATTTTTTCTTCGCGATACGCAGGACCTTCGTTCATGCAGGGCAGACCCGACGGAAAAAAAATCAGTCAGGCGGAACAGAATGCGTTTTTAATTCAGCAGATTTCTTCGGCAATAAAGGAAAATCCGCGGAAAAACCGGAAAGCGCACTACACCTGCTCCATGGTTTTTTATCTGGGCGGCGACCGTCTTTTTGTGGCGCAGGAAACCATGGAAGGCGAAATCATCAGTCGGCCTGAAGATGCACGGGGCAGCGGCGGATTCGGATACGACCCGATTTTTTACATTCCGGATTTGAAAAAAACTGCGGCGGAACTTTCGGCGGAACAAAAAAACGCAATCAGCCATCGCGGAAAATCATCACGAATTTTGAAGCAGCTGGTGGAAAACGTCCTGCTTTCGGAAAAATAACGGAGAAAATAAATCATGGCTAACGTCCTTTATGCAACAATCATTGCGCCAGTCGTTCAGATTCTGGAATTTTTTTTCAAACTTTTCGCGGAAATAACCGACAACGCAGGAATTTCCGTAATCGGGCTGAGTTTCGTGGTAACGCTCTGCACGCTTCCGCTTTACATGACGGCGGAAAAATGGCAGGAAGAAGAACGCAGAATTCAGGAAAAAATGAAAAATTCAGTTGCGCGAATCAAAAAAGCATTCCGCGGCGACGAACAATACATGATTTTATCGACTTATTACCGTCAGAATCACTATCACCCGATTTTTGCGCTTCGTTCTTCCTTCAGCCTTTTGATTCAAATTCCGTTTTTCATTGCGGCGTACAAATTCCTTTCGCATCTGGAATCGTTAAAGGGCGTTTCGTTTCTTTTCATAAAGGATTTCGGCAGTCCTGACAGAACTTTTTCCATTGGTCCGTTTTCCGTGAACGTTCTGCCCGTTGCCATGACGATGATTAACTGCATTTCGGGCGCAATTTATTCAAAAGGTCACGGTGCAAAGGAAAAAATTCAGATTTTCGGCTGTGCGGCGGTTTTTCTCCTGCTGCTTTACAATTCACCGTCGGGGCTTGTGGTTTACTGGACGATGAACAACATTCTTTCCCTTGTAAAAAACATCTTTTATAAAATAAAAAATCCGCTGAAAACCATTCAGAAACTTCTTTTTGCGGCGGCGATTCTGATTCTGGCATCAGACCTGGCGATTTTTACGCAGACAAAAACCGAATTCAGAATTCTGGCGGCTGTTTTTGCCCTGATTCTGCCCTGCGTTCCGTTTGCTGCAAAAAAAATTTCCGCGTGGCTTGATTCTTCCTTTAAAATTTTCGACGACGACAAAAAAATCCGATGCGCTTCCTTTGCATTTTCTGCGGTTCTGCTTGCGGCGGTGGCCGGGCTGGGAATTCCGTCCATGCTCATGGAAAGCGAACCCGAACAGTACTGCTACGTGGAAAAAATTGCGTCTCCGTTTTTCTTTTTGCGCTACACTTTTTTCCAGGCGGCGGGATTTTTCATTCTGTGGCCGGCAGGATTTTACGCGCTGTTTTCTCCGCGGATAAAAAAAGCGTTTGCACTGATTTTTCCGATTGCTGCATTTGTTTCCGTGCTGAACACTTTTGCGTTTTCTGAAAATTACGGACCGATTCTTCCCGAATGCATTTTCATGCAGCCGCAGCTTTTTAAGCCCACGACTTTTTCCCTTCTGCTGAATGCGTTTCTGATTCTGGCGATTATTGCGCTCGTTATGATTCTGCTGAAAAAAAATCCGCGGATAATTTCATCCGTTTCGCTGATTTTTTCCGTGGCGCTTTTTGCAAGTTCTTTCCGCAACATCGTAAAAATCGGCGAATCGTACAGAAAAATGACTCCGCCCGTCGTAAAGGACAAAATCGAACCGGTTTATCATCTTTCAAAAAACGGCAAAAACGTAATCGTCATAATGCAGGACAGACTTTTCATGCCGCTAATCGAACCGTGCCTTGAAGAAAAACCTGAATTAAGGGAAAAATTTTCAGGCTTTGAATTCTACAGAAATACGGTTTCATTCGGAAAACTGACCATGATCGGAACAATCGGACTTTTCGGCGGCTACAGTTTTACGCCCTGGGAAGTAAATCAGCGCACTGAACTCACGCTTCAGCAGAAACATAATCAGGCGCTTCTGACCATGCCGAAAGTTTTTCACGACGCAGGATTTTCCGTGACGGTTTCGGGACTGCCTTACGAAAATTATCTGGAATATCCGACTGAAAAAATGTACGAAGGCTACGAATACGTAAATCGTGCAGACACCCGCGGAATTTATTCCGACAAATGGTACGCCGACCACGGAATGAAAAAAGTTGAATTTCTCGCGGAAGCAATCAAGCGGAATTTAATCTGGTTCAGCTTTTTTAAAATGGTTTCGCCTGTTTTCCGCCGGACGGTTTATCACGGAGAATATTGGGCTGCATACGACGCATACAACGACGGTTTGCCGCGGTTCATCGACAATTATTCCGAACTGGATTATTTAAGCGATTTAACGCAGACCGACGAAAACGGAAACAATTTCATCATGATCGACAACGAACTGGTTCACGAATCGATTCTGCTGAATGCCCCGGATTTCGTTCCGTCTGAAGAAAAAGTTACCCGGTTTTCAAGCGGAAAATTCGCAAAGGAAAAGCATTTTACCACGATGATGGCAGTCCTTTCGCTTTACGCAAAATTTTTCGATTATTTAAAGGAAAACGGAGTTTATGACAACACGCGGATAATTATCGTCAGCGACCACGGAACTACGTTAAAAAACGAAGATTTCGGGCTTACGGATGATTTTCCCAAATTAAGCAAATCGCAGGTAACGGCAACGCTTCTGGTAAAAGATTTCGGAAAAACCGGCGCCGTCACTGAAAAAAATGATTTTATGACCAACGCCGACACGCCTTATCTTGCCACAAAAGAAATCGTAGAAAACGCTGAAAATCCTTTTACGCATTTTCCGTTCCGCGTGGAAGACAAAGCGCCTTTAATAAAAATTCAGGTTTCCAAAGCGCAGAGCACGCGAATCCGCAACGAAACGAAATTTCCGGTTCCGAAGGACGAATGGTTTGCGGTAAAGGACGACATTTACGTCCGCGAAAACTGGTCGCATTTTAATCCGGAGGAAAAATGAAAATTGCCGTGGACTGCCGGATGAGCGGAAAAAGCGGAATCGGGACTTTTTTAGACGGAATTCTGCCTTTTCTGCGGGAAAAAAACGAAATTTTTGCTTTCGGAACTGACGAATTTCCGTGCAGGACAAAAATGTTTTCACCGCAGGAAATGTTTTTCTTTCCGAAAGAAATTCTGCGCCGTATAAATTCCTGCGACGTTTATTTTTCGCCTTACTGCAACATTCCGGGCGGCATAAAAATTCCTGTTTTTTCAACGATTCACGACGTGGTTTTTCTGGACGTGGACGGACTTACGAATTTTGCAGGAAAAATGGCGCGGAAATTTTTCTATCAGCGTGCAATAAAAAAATCCGCGGGAATTTTTACGGTTTCAAATTTCAGCCGGAGCCGCATCGAAAAAAATCTGCACTGCACGAAAAAAATCAGCGTCGTTTACAACGGTCTTCCGTCGTACCTGAACGGAAATTTTCCCGAAGTGCAGAAAACCGACACAATAATTTTCATCGGCAACATAAAGCGGCACAAAGGACTTTTTGTCCTGCTGGATGCGTTTGAAAAATTGCAGGAAAAGCATTCCGCGGAAAAAATCCGGCTTTTAATTGTGGGCGAAAAGGAAAAATTCCGCACGAAAGACAATTCCGTAGAAAAATCCGTGGAAAAAATCAATTCGCTTTTTGAAAATTCCGTGGAATTTACGGGCTTTGTGGAAAACGAAAAATTAAAAATTCTTTTACGGCAGGCGAAAGTTCTGGTTCAGCCGTCGCTTTACGAAGGATTCGGAATTCCGCCGCTGGAAGCACTTTTCTGCGGAACAAAAGCCGTGGTTTCGGACATTGAAGTTTTTAAGGAAATTTATGACGGTTTTCCGGTGAATTTTTTCCGCTCGGAAGATTCGGACGATTTATGCGAAAAAATTTACGGAACTTTCCGCGACGAAACTCCGCTGCCGGAAATTCCGCAGAAATATTCGTACGAAAAAACTGCACGAATCATCATGGAAAATCTGACGCAATAAATTCAGCGCAGAAAATTCGGTGCAATGGACAATAAAACGCTTTTTTTATAGAATGGCGCACAAATGTCAACGTCAATCAACAAGGAAGAGCTTAAAAAAAGCCTAAAATCGCAATACGGTTTTACAAGTTCATTTATTTCGGGCGCATCGCTTATGGCGGTGGACTGCGTAATGTTCATGCTTTCGCTTTGCTGCGGATTTTTTATCGTAAATGCGGCGAATCCGTCGTGCATAAATTTCAAATCGTTCATAAAATACTCGGTTTTTCTGCCGGGCGTGCTGCTTTTCTTTTATGCCAACGGACTTTATCCCGGAATTCTCCTTGCTCCTGAAGAAGAAGTCCGCCGGTTTTCAGTTTCAAGTTTTTTTGTTTTAGTGGGCGAAGCGTTTTTTATCATCACCATAAAATCATTGCGCGACTTTTTTCCCATTGCCATTGCTCTGGCGATTTCCTGGCCTTTTGCAACGGTTCTTCTTCCCCTCGGACGCGAAATCAGCCGCCGGTTTTTCGGCAAATTTTTCTGGTGGGGAGTTCCCGCGGTAATTTACAGCAAGAGCGACACGGCAAATTTCATCGTAGAACGACTTTTATCGCGGAAACATCTGGGCTACAAACCGCTTTTAATCATCACCGATTCGTTTTTTCACGAAAAAGAATTCCGCGGAATTCCCGTGGTAGAAAATACTGACGAAATCAACGAAATTATCCGCGAACTCAGGATAAAATGCGCCATCGTCTGCAATTACAACAAAAAAATGGAAGAAATTCAGAAAATGTACCGCTACATAATTTACGTTCCGAAAAATCAGATTACCGTAGCGACTTCCCTCCACATGAAAGATTTCGGCGGAATCCTTGCTTTTTCCACCACGAATTTCCTGACCAAAAAAAGTTCCATGTTTTTAAAGCGGCTTCTGGACATTTTTGTCTGCCTGTGCGCGCTGCCGGTTTTGATTCCGGTAACCATTGCCGTAATCATCGCCATAAAACGGACGGATAAAGGCCCGGTTCTTTACGGTCATGTCCGCGTGGGAAAAAATCACAAGCAGATAAAATGCTGGAAATTCCGCTCCATGTGCACGGATGCCGACCAGAAATTAAAGGAAATTCTTGAAAATGATCCGGTTCGTGCCGCTGAATGGGAAAAAGACCGCAAATTCACCGATGATCCGCGGGTAACCAAAGTGGGCAAATTCCTCCGCAAAACGAGCCTGGACGAAATTCCGCAGTTGTGGAACATTTTTCTGGGCGAAATGTCACTCGTCGGTCCGCGCCCCGTTACTGAACCTGAACTCACGAAATACGGAAATTACGCGGATTACGTTCTTTCGGTAAAGCCCGGATTAAGCGGAATGTGGCAGATTTCAGGCAGAAGCGACACCGGCTACGAAGAACGCATAAATCTGGACACGTATTACATTCAGAACTGGTCCATCTGGCTTGACATCTGGATTCTCATAAAGACTGTCGGAGTCGTCCTGAAAGGCAAGGGAGCGTACTGATGCTTTTCAAAAAAAACGCGTTTTTTCCGCTGATTCTGGCTGCATCGATTCCTTTTTTTGCGGAAGAAAATCAGTTTAAATTGCAGGACGTGGAATTCGACTCGAAAGGGCGCACTTCAGTTTCTGCACTTAAGCGGAACATCAGCGAAATCGACTGCACGAGGATTTTTAATTCGCGGGAAGAACTGGAAAAATATTTGAGCGACATCTGCCAGGAAATTCAGAATACGCGGCTTTTAAAGGACATCGATTATTCCTACGACGAAACCGAGCCGGACGAAAACGGAATCAGCCTGGTGAACGCGAAATTTTCGTTTAAAGACACGCATTCCATGATAATTTTTCCAAAACCGTCGCTGGACACGAATTCGGGCATCGAAATAAAATTCAAATTGAAGGACAACAATTTTCTGGGGCTGATGAACGACCTGAACATCGACGTGAATTTAAATTTCGGCGATGACGACGAACCGGACAATTATTCCAAAATAACGGCAGGATTAAATTTCAGCTACGATTTTCCCTTTGACATCGGAATTACGCAGGACACGTGGGAAAATTCCCTGGATTTCAGCTGGACGATTGGTGAAGGTTCCCCGGAATTCGATTACACCACAGGATTCGTTTTTTCGGTTCCCGTGGGATTGCACAAAGTTCAGTTCACCGTAGAGCAGTCCTTTGTCCGCGACAACGATTACGAAAAATACGGCGACGAATTTTATTTTGCGGAATACGCGAAAATTGCAGTTCCGTTTTTTATCGGCTACATCGGCAACACCACGAAAATTACATACACGCCTTTTGTGGATTTTACGCACAACTGGGATTCGGACGGAATCAGCGAAAAAAATGAAGATTTGTACCAGACGCCCGTAATCCGGCCAGGACAGACGGTTTCGTTTGACAAGGTAAACTGGCAGGACGGCAACAATTTCCGCACGGGATACGCTTTTTCGGCAACCCAGTCGGTGGGATGGAATTTCGGCGCGGACAGGCTGAACGAAAAACTCATTCCGGCGGTGGAAGCGAATCTGCAGCTTTTTAAAGGCTTTAAATACGTGGGTTTTGCGGTGAACGTAAACGGATTCGCGGGCTTCAACAAAAATTTCAGCGTGGGAAGTTATCTCAGGGGCGCACCTGACAAACAGAAATTTTCCGGCGATTACGACGTGGACGAAGACAATTACGCGCTGAAAACTCCGGGCGCAATCGTGTTTAATTTCGACATGCCGGTTCACATCGTAACCACTCACTGGATGGAATGGAGTTACGCGATTTTCGGTGCATACGACACAAAACCGAAGGCAGTCAGGGCCGTTGCATTTTTGCCGCATAAAATTTTTCCGTACCTGAATTTTGAACTGCAGTTCAATCCGTTTTTCGATGCGGCGCTGATAAAAAACCGCGGTACCGGTTCAAATCTGGACTACAAGGAAGGAATTTACACCGGCGGACTTGAAGTGTTAGTTTATCCTGAAAAATGGCGGAGTTTCGTAATCCGTGCAAGCCTGGGTGTGGACGCTTCCAAAAAAATCCTTGACGGGCGCAAGGGATTCGACAGTTCCTGGCGAAAAGGAAAAGCGTGGGAAGCGTACTTCGGTCTCGGTCTTCAGTTCTGAGGCGGATAGGATTCCAGTTTTTTCTGCGCGTAAAGTTTCCAGTAGTCGTCGGGTTCGCTCCGGGAAAGAATTTCCAGAAGTTCCCGTGCAAAATTTTCGTTTCCGCCCTGATGCGCAGTTTCCGCAAATCCGCAGAAAAGTTCCCACACGCCGTTTTTGTTTCCCCACAGAATTATGTCGTCGAATTTCGCGCAGTCAGCAATCAAATCTTCAAACGAAGTAAATGAAAAATTGTTGATGCGGTGCGTCAGGACTTTTTCGATTTTCGTAACGGCAATTACGCTTGCAAACGAAGCAAACCTGAGGGATTTTTCGATTTCGCCGCGGTTCATGTAAAATTTTCCCAGATCCATGAACGATTTCAGCGCCACGTCGTTTTCCGCACGATAAAGCAGGAAAAATTTTTCCACGGAAGAAGCATCGTTTGACCTGACGATTCTCAAAAGCGCACTGACGAAACCCGAATCTTTAAAACGCGGATCATCACTTGCAATGACGAGCAGGAATTTTTCGTAGTTTTCTTCGTCGTTCAGTTCCACGGAAATTTGCGCCAGATCGTAAAGAATGTCATATTTTTCAAGCGGAACGCTGAGATTTCGTGAATAATCGTATGCATTTTTCATGTACTGAAACGCAATTTCGTATTCGCCTTCCAGACGGTAAACCTTGCCCAGAAGAAAATCGGCTTCGGGATACTGGGAATAATCCGGCACAAAATTCATGAGCGCGGAATAACTGTGGTCGAAAAATTCTTCGCCGTACTTTTCCGTGTAAAATTTCACCACGTCGATGGCTTCAGTCAGTTCAAGTTCCTTCAAAACCGGCAGAACCCTGTCAAAGGAATCGCCTGCGTGACGAACTTTCGATTTTTTCAGCGTATTTTCCAATACAAACGTCTGGTATTCCGTATCCTGCCTGCGGATTTTTTTTGCCTGATCCGCTGCCTTTATTGCCGCACCGAAATCGTTGTCTGCAAAAGCGTCCTGAGCTTTTTTGAGCGCGCGCCAATCCTCCTGACCTTTCTGGACTTTCCGCGGAGAAGCGAACGAAACCGAAGCAAATGCGAAAAACGACAGCAAAACGGCGAATTTAAAAAAAGTTTTCTTCATGGATTCAAGGACTCCATTCTTCCTCTGTTTCTTTATCGGCATTTTTTGC
>CAZACA010000074.1:0-8731 GCA_964483515.1 uncultured Treponema sp. | reverse complement strand
AGAATCAGACCTGCCGCTGACGGAACGAAACTTGTGCTTCCCGGAGCAGGACGACCGCAGTTGCCTTTCGTTTCCGCGCAAACTGAGTAATCGGGGCGAACTGGTTTTTCCGTGGAAAAGACGACTTTCAGGCTGCTGATTCCGCGCTTTTTCAATTCGTGCCGCATGACCCGTGCCAGGGGACAGACGCTGGTTTTTGAAATGTCTGCAACGGCGAATTTCGTGGCGTCCAGTTTGTTGCCGGCTCCCATGGAACTGATTATTTTTTTTCCGTATTTTTTTGCTTCCTGAACCAGCGCAATTTTTGCCGAAACCGTATCGATGGCGTCGATGATGTAGTCGAATTTTTCAAAGTCCAGCTGATTTTTCGTTTCATCGCTGAAAAAAATTCTGTACGTGCGGATTTCTGCATCCGGATTGATTTCCATGCAGCGGTTTTTTGCCACGTCCACCTTGTAAAGCCCGATGGTTTTCTGCGTCGCTGCAATCTGCCGGTTTAAATTCGTAAGGGAAATTCTGTCGCTGTCGATTAAATCCAGTGCGCCCACGCCCGAACGGATTAACGCTTCCACCGCGAAACCGCCCACGCCTCCGATTCCGAAAACAGCCACACGGGATGCAGCAAGTTTTTTCATGGCATCTTTTCCCAGAAGAATTTCCGTGCGCGAAAACTGATTCAGCGAAAAATCGTTCCGCGGAAATTCCGTTCCTTCATTTTCATCTTTCATTTTCTACTCGCGCAGAATGTAACTGCCTTTGGGCATGACTGTAATTTCTACACGACGGTTCAGTGCGCGTCCTTCAGCAGTTTCGTTTGATGCAACGGGTTTTGTTCCGCCGTAACCTCTGTACGTAAAAAGATTTTTGTCCAGACCGTTTGCCGTAAGTTCGCGGATAATTTCCTGGGCGCGTTCAATGCTGAGTTTCATCTGTCCGTTGGGTTTGTTTACGTCAGCCGTGTGTCCTTCAATCATGATCGTGTATTCGCCTGATGACGTTGCTTTTTTCAGCGTTTCGGCGATTTGTGCAATCCGCGTTTTTTCTTCGGGAATGAGTTCCGCGGAATCAGCGATGAATTTCAAATTCTGCACGGTAATCTGAATTCCCTGCAAAACGTCGTTCAGAACGGTGTCGGGAATTTTTCGCTCAAAGAAATATCGTTTCATCTGATGATAGGCGATGTAGTACTGTTTTTCTTTCAGCGGAACTTCCACCTGATGCTCCAGATTTTTTTTGTCCAGCAGGATTACGACTTTTCCGTTTTTCAGAAGTTCAGTATTTTTTTTCACCGACGCAATCCGCAGATAATCTTCGTAAGAAATGATGGGGTCGCAGCGGTTTATGCCGTAAACTTTTTTTGCCGTAATCCACAGAGGCGATTTTCCCACGCGGTCAGAATAATCTTCAGTGAATTCGGAACTGGAATATTTTACGATTCCGCTTTTTTTTGCGATGTCAGCCTGAACCATGTTCCGTTCGTAAAGCAGATCCATTTCATCAGTCCAGATTCGCGGAAAAAGGCACGGATAAACTTCGCTCGTCGTAAATTCGCCGTGAATGGGAAGTTCGCCCCGCGCGTCGATTACGATTCCCGTGTATTCTTTGGAAGCAATGTAGTCGATGGGTTCTGGATTTTCGTAAGGACGTTTGTGCTTTACCAGACTGGAGGAAATGTCGCTGAGCTGAATTATGTGCCGCGTTAAAAGTGTTCCGCCGCCTTTTTCAAAATACGCAGGAGTTTTTTTGCTTGCGTCGATTATCCGCGTCAAATCTTCCAGCGTAATGCTTCCTTCCAGAACCAGGTCGCCCAGAGTTTTTGAGTCGTCCACGTAAAGCGAAAGAAGGGGATCCTTTACCAGAATGGGCAGGTTCATTTCGATTTCCTTTACGGAAGTTGCCTTTCCGCTGGGCATGGCGATTCCTGCTTTTTCTACGTCAAGCGAAACGTTGGAAGAAAAAGTTCCGTTCGTCCAGTTTACGAAACTCGTGGAAGTCATGACGGAATTTTCTTCGGAAACGTGTCCGTGAGCCGCCGCTGCCATGATTGCTTCCCGTTCGATTTCCTGGTCGGAGTAGGGCACGTAAATTCCCGGATTTGAAAGTTCTTCGTAGGATGGCGTTTCAAACTGCTGCACGTAATTCTGGCAGAACGCCTGAAGAGAAAAAATCACGGCAAAGATTTTCGCGAGAGAATTTTTATCCTTTGCAAATGCAAATTTTTTTCCGTTCGTCATATTTTTTTTCAGCCTTAAAAAAAATTCAGATTTTGTCGCCTAAATTTTCGGCAGAATTTTCGCAAAGTAAAGAAATAAAAATCGCCATAAAAATTCCGCGGAAATTCTTCAGAAAAAAATAAAATTTTTTTTCCGTGAATCCGAAAAATTTACTGAAGCGCTTTTTTTTGCATCTTGCTTTATTTGAAATGAGTGTTATACTTTTTTTTATAAGTTGAGGATTTTATGAAGAAAAGATCATCTGTTTCATTTTTCCTGGTTGCATCAAATGTAGTCAGTGTCGTCGTTTATTCAGTGATTTTGATGGCGCTGATTTATTCACAGTTAAAGTCGGGACTTACCGCGTACTTCATCGATTACCTTCAGGTGGGCATTTCCAGTTCTGAACAGTCCATTACCGACATCCGCAGCGAACTGAAAAAATTTACGGTTCTTTCGGCGAAAAATATTGAATCAGTCGTGCGTGACTACGGGCAGATGGATTCGTTTGCAGTGGACGGAATAATCGGAAACATTGCGGCTTCCTACGATGCAGATTCCTATGTGGTAGTTGATTCGGGCGGAAAAGCGGTTTCTTCCACAAAATTCGGTTCGGTGGGTGCGGTTTCTTCCATTACGGCGAAAGTTCTTCTGGGTCAGTCCATTTCCGACATAATGAAATCCGGTTCAGATTTATACATTTATCATGCGGAACCGATTCGTTCAGGCGCGAAAGTTCTGGGCGGCGTAATTTTTTCCAAAAGAATCACCACGGATGCATTCGTAAAGCGCGTTTCGGAAATTTCGGACTGCGTTTTCACGATTTTCGACGGAACAAAGCGGATTTACACCACGGTTCCGGGAATGCAGGGCACTGAAATCGCCGACAAAAAGCCCATCGACACGGTAAACCGCGGCGAACGGTACAAGGGCACGGCAGTAATCGGCAGAAAGCATTATGTAGTCTGCTATTTTCCGCTGATGGACACCAACGGCAAAGTTCTGACTACGCTTTTTCTGGGCAAGGACATTGACGTAGTGCGGACGCTGGAAAAACAGATTTTCGTTTCGTTTTTAATCGTGGCGATAATCTGTTCGATTATAATTCTTGGAATTCTCATCGTAATTTCTTCGCGGAAAGTAATCCGTCCGCTGAATCTTGTAAACGAATCCATCGCTCATCTTTCTTCAGGCGACGCGGATTTGACCATGCAGCTTCCGGTAAAAGGCAATGACGAATTTGCTGAAATCGCCGCGAACACGAACAAATTCATTTCCATGCTCAGGAACATCGTCATCGAATTGAATTCCGCGGAAGGTTCCCTGGCGAGCATCGGACAGAATCTGAACACGAACGCACAGCAGTCAGTTCAGGCAACCGACCACATCATGACGAACATTCACGAAGTACGTCAGCAGTCGGAAGGGCAGGCAACTTCGGTAGAAAACACCATGAACATTCTTCTGCGTACGGAATCCGGAATTTCCAAACTGAACGAACTGGTTGAATCCCAGGCGGCGGGAATTACTGAATCGTCTGCGGCAATCGAAGAAATGCTCGGAAACATTTCGTCGGTAACGGGTTCGGTGCGAAAAATGTCGGACAGTTTCAGGGAACTTGAAGAAACGGTGGGCGACGGAAAAACAAAACTGGCGGACGTTGACAGCAAGGTTACTGAAATCGCGGAACAGTCAAAAATGCTTTTGCAGGCGAACACAATCATTGCGCAGATTGCATCGGAAACGAACCTGCTTGCCATGAACGCGGCAATCGAAGCGGCACACGCAGGAAAAGCGGGCGAAGGTTTCAGCGTGGTTGCAAACGAAATCAGAAAACTCGCGGAAACTTCAAGTCAGCAGTCAAAAAACATCAATTCGGAACTGAAATTCATTTCGTCGTCCATAAAAGACGTGGTTTCCCTTTCAAAGGATTCGCAGACGGCATTCGGCGAAATCATTACGCGGCTTGATTCCACTGATGCAATCATCCGCGAAATCGACAATGCCATGGATGAACAGGACAAGGCATCGCGGCAGATTTTTGGTGCGCTCAGCAACATGCGGAATCAGGCGGGCGAAGTAAGCGACCAGTCCCGTGAAATGAACGGCGGAATTCGCGAAGTAGGCACGCACATGGAATCGGTTTCACAGATTTCCAACACGATTCTGAACAGCATGGACGAAATTTCTTCCGGCGCGGATCAGATCGGAAAAACGGCACAGGGAGTTTCTTCTCTGGCTGAAAAAACCCAGGACAACATCGGCGTAATGCGCGAAAAACTGAAACTTTTCAGGGTGTAGCATCAGCTCAACCGGCAAAATTAAGCCCGGAGGAATTCTTTAAAAAGGATTTTTCCGGGCTTTCCGTTTTTTAAAACGATTTTTTCTGCACGAAAACTAATTCCGCGACTTTAATGCAGACGAAGCGGTTTTTGCTTTTCCTTCGGGCAGGCGGATGGTGTATTCGGTTTTGGGCGGCGTAATTTCCTTTAAAAGTTCCAGATTCAGCAGTCTGACGGTTTCAAGCGGAACGTCAGCGGCTTCGGCAACGGTAGAAAGTTTTATGCTGCCTTTCACCTTCAGATAACTGAATTTCTGTATTTCGGTTCCTTCGATGGCTTTGTCTGCCACTCCGATTTCCAGCGCACCGTAAAAATCAGCGTTTTCCACGATGTCAGTAACGGCAATCAGTTTCGGAACGTAATCGGAAGCCTGCCTGCTTAAAAGTCCCTTTTCGCACAGGTACCAGAAATCTTTTCCCGGATGCGCCTTTACGACCCTGCCCACTGCGCCCGCACCCATGTTGTACGCTGCAATCGCCAGGTTCCAGTCGCCGAACATTTTATAATTGTCCTGAAGTTTCGATAACGCCGCGTCGGTTTCTTTCCACGGGTCACGCCGTTCGTCAAAATATTCGTTTTTTTTCAGGAACGGAGCCATGCTGTTGGGCATGAACTGCCAGAGTCCCACTGCACCTGAAGGAGAAACAGCGGTAGGCTTGTAATTTGATTCGATGACGGGAAGATATTGCAGAAACATGGGCATTTTTTTCGCTTTAAGCTGCCTGCGGATGTAAGGTCGATACGGCGCGGAATCCCACAAAACTTCCGAAAGCCATTTTCTGCCCGACGGAGAAAGATATTTTTCGCGGTACGAAACGGTCTGGTCCTTGAAAACGCCGTTCATGCCGATTTCCTTCCGCTTCGGTTCGGCGATTCTGTACGCTTTTTTTGCTGAACCGTCATTTTTTTCCGCGGAATTTTTTACACCGTTCTGTCCGGCTGAATCCGTTTTCTGCGATTTTTCCTTTTTTTCAAAGTACGACATGTCCAGGGTAAAATCCGCCACGGGTTCCGCGTAACATTCAGGTTCAAAAAAAAATGACGCGAAATTCAGTGCAAAAAAAATTGAAGCCGCTTTAATGATCGTTTTTTTCATCAGAGTTTTTCACCGTAATAAATTCCTGCCCATTCCCATCGTCCGTGAATGTCCGGGTCCGCGGGAAAATTTACCTTTCTGAAATACAGATACCATACGTTTACGTAATTGCTCCAGCCGGTGGTGCGCAGATACGCTTCCGTGGGCGACGAAGACGGATCGAGTTCGCGGTTGAAATGAATCCGGTTTCCGCGCATGAACGACCGCATGGAAAAAGTTTCCTGGGCGTTGATGTCGGTTTCTTCCTGCCTCCAGGACATGGCAAAAAAATTCACCTTTGATTTGTATCTGTCCAGCACGCGGTAATTGTAACTTGCGATTCCTTCCTTTACTGCGGAAACGAGTGCATCCAGCGTTTCAAACGTCCAGTCCTTTGACGAATTGCTGAAATCGATGAGCTGCCGCGCGTTTACGTATGCATTCGGAAATCCGACGATTTGCAGCGTGGAAGCGTCGTCCTGCTCCAGATATTTCGTGTACGAACGGATTGCCTGATTCCATTCGCCTTCTTTTTCGTATTCTTTTGCCAGGCGGAAAAAAAGTTCTGTGGTGCTGACTTCGGAAGGAAAACGCGTGATGAGCTGATTCAGGTAAAAAATCCTGTTGGCGGAATTTTTGCTGATCTGAATGAGGTGCTGAAGGCAGATGAAATGAATCGATTTTCCCTGAACGATTAAATCGGCGTAATTGTTGATGATGAGTTCAAAATAATGTTCCGCAATGGGGTCGGCGTCGTTTTCAAGATATGCGTAGGCGGTCATCAGAAGCCAGTATGCGTTGTACGGATCACCGGCGTTTTTTTCTACCCAGCCGGTTAAAAAGCACACCAGCGACGGATAATCGGTGACGGAAAGCATGTTGTTTGCAATCCGGTTTACTACGGCGTAACGGGTCTGGGAGTCCAGGTTTTCGCGTTCCAGAATGGAAGAAAGCATGGTTTGCGTCGTTTTATATTTTTTTGAAAACGCTTCGGATTTTATGGCACCCCGCTGAACTTTCGCGCAGGAAAAAAAAGCCGGAATGAACGCTGCCAGAATCAGTTTTGAAAATTTACCCATGGCGACAGTCTAGCACATAACGCCGTCAAAATAAAGAAGAAGCGTTTTCTGTTTTTTTGTTCCGTGTTTCGTCCGTCCGTCAGGAATCAGAAAAAAATTGCAGGAAAAAAGCAAAAAAAAAGAGGCATCATCCGTAAAAAGGAATCTGCCCCGGTTTGATTTACTTTATGTTATTTTTTGAATGCTTCGGCAACTGCAACCGCGCAGGCAACCGTACAGCCTACCATGGGGTTGTTTCCCATTCCCATGAAGCCCATCATTTCTACGTGAGCCGGAACTGATGAAGAACCCGCAAACTGTGCGTCAGAGTGCATTCTTCCCAGAGTATCGGTGAATCCGTAGGAAGCAGGACCCGCCGCCATGTTGTCCGGATGAAGCGTTCGTCCTGTTCCGCCGCCTGATGCTACTGAAAAATATTTTTTTCCTGCCAGAAGCCGTTCTTTTTTGTACGTTCCTGCAACCGGATGCTGGAATCGCGTGGGGTTCGTGGAATTTCCCGTAATGGAAACGTCTACATTTTCGTGCCACATGATTGCAACGCCTTCACGAACATCGTCCGCACCGTAACATTTTACGATAAGTCGATCCGGATTGCTTCCGTAGGGAACTTCCTTTACGACCGTAAGCGCTTTGTCAGTTCCGTTTCCGTTGAAGTAGTCGAATTTTGTCTGAACGTACGTAAATCCGTTGATTCGGCTGATGATTTGTGCCGCATCTTTTCCAAGTCCGTTGAGGATTACGCGGAGTTTGTTTTTGCGGACTTTGTTTGCGTTTGCTGCGATTTTAATTGCACCTTCTGCCGCCGCAAATGATTCGTGTCCTGCAAGAAATGCAAAGCACTGTGTTTCTTCGGAAAGAAGCCGCGCTCCCAGATTTCCGTGTCCCAGTCCGACTTTGCGGTCATCAGCAACGGAACCGGGCAGACAGAACGCCTGCAATCCTTCACCAATGGCAGCCGCTGCATCGGAACCGGTAATCGTTCCGCTTTTTTCGCCTTTTTTCAGTGCAATGGCTGAACCCAGAACGTACGCCCATTTTGCATCTTCAAAACAAATCTGCTGCGTGCTCTGGCAAATTTCGTATGGATCGAATCCCTTGGACTTGCACAGTTCGCGGGCATCCTGCAAACCTTTTTCGCCTTCAGCAAATCCGTATTCTTTTAAAGCCTTGTTCACCTGCGGGATACGGCCTTCAAAATCTTCAAACAATGACATATCTTTTTTCCTCCGTTCCTACTCTTTGCGCGGGTCAATGAGTTTTACTGCGCCCTGGTCTTCAGTTACGCGACCGTATTGTGTGCGTGCCTTTTCGATTGCTTCCTTCGGTTCAACGCCGGCTTTGAGTGCGTCCATGAGTTTTCCGAAGTTAATGCATTTGTAGCCGATAATCTGTCCGTCCTTGTCGATGGCGCATTTGTCTACATAACCTTCAGTCATTTCCAGGTAGCGCGGACCGGTTTTTCGTGTGGCAAACATGGTGCCCACCTGAGAGCGGAGATTTTTTCCCAAATCTTCCAGCGATGCTCCCACTTTCAGGCCGTCCTTTGAGTAAGCCGACTGGGTTCGTCCGTACACAATCTGAAGGAAAAGTTCGCGCATTGCCGTGTTGATGGCGTCGCAGACCAGGTCAGTGTTGAGCGCTTCGATGATTGTCTTGCCGATGAGAATTTCGCTCGCCATTGCCGCCGAATGAGTCATGCCCGAACAGCCGATGGTTTCTACCAGTGCTTCTTCAATTACGCCGTTTTTTACGTTAAGCGTAAGTTTGCATGCTCCCTGCTGCGGTGCGCACCAACCGATTCCGTGCGTGAATCCGGAAATGTCTTCCTGAGTTTTTGCTTGAATCCATGCACCTTCTTCCGGAATTGGAGCGGGTCCATGATAAGCGCCTTTTGCCAGTGGACACATATGTTCCACTTCTGCAGTGTACTTCATACCGTTACCTCGAATATAGATATGTAGAATAGCCGCCGGACCGAAAGCCAGCGGACATTTTGAAAGGGAGTATAACATCAAAATCCGC
>CAZACA010000073.1:0-8777 GCA_964483515.1 uncultured Treponema sp. | reverse complement strand
ATTTTCTTGCCTGTGCCAATGCCGATCTGGTGGACAAAAATCTCGTGCCGCTGGGTTCGTGCATGAAGGAAAAATTTTTTGTGACGGAAAAAAATCTGTCGCAGCTTTCGGTTCTGCATCTGGCGTTCGGAAATTTCTGTCAGGGCGCGACGATTCTTTTTAGACGCGAACTTCTGGATTTTCTGCCCGTTTCCGACGGAATGATGCATGACCATTTTTTTGCAGTCTGCGCTGAAGTTGCGGGCGGAATTTCTTATTCGCCGAAATCGATTTTAAAATATCGTCAGCACGAAAATAATGTGGTGGGCGCGAAAAATTTTACGCTTTACGAAAGATTTATGTCGCTGAAAAAAAATTGCGATTTGCGCCGGATTCAGTTTCAGTGTGCGGTCAAAATCACTGAAAAAGCCGTGCCGAAAATTTCCGCGGAAAGACTGAAAATCGTTCAGCAGAAAATAAAAATTGCAAAAAGCATTCTGTACGGACGGAATCTGCTGGCGCTGAAAAAACATTACGACGAAATTTTCTGGGACGAAAACCGCAGGAAATTTTTAATGCGATGCGTAATCGTCCTGCTTTTTTAGTTTTCGTGCGATGATTTTCCGCGGATACAAAATTATTTACAATCGGAAAAAATTGGAGTACAATCGGGGTACTGCATTGGAGAAAATGTTTTAATTTTTTTTGCAAAAAAACAGGAGCTTTCATTCAATTTATGTGCGCCGAAAAGAAAAAATTTATTCTTGATTTGCCTTTAAAAGTCATTTTAACGGAAGAGGGAACGTCCCATTTTTTGAGCCATAAAAAACAGCTTTTGAATTTGAAACTCGCCGACAACCGTTCAGCCCACGGAGTTGTCATGGAACACTTTTCTCCCAGTTCCTTGCAGGACATGATTCTGCTGGATTACATTTCAAAAATGGAACTTTCCATGCCGGAATTTGTGTCGCGCCGTCAGGAAGTAATGGATTTGTCAAAGCTGATTGTTTTTTCCATTCTGTACAAGCAGTTTGACCGTGAAGTTTACAATGCGCTGATTCAGTGCGAATGCGTCCGGCTTTACAACCGCCAGAATCCGTCGTCCCTCATCGATGAAAAAACCGTTTTTTCCGACAAGCAGCTGCGCACTTCGCTCATAATGAAAGAGTCTACGATTCAGTCCGCGCGAAAAACCGTGCTCGACCCGGTGTGGAAAAGCATCATGGATAACACGGAATATTCCTACGAAGAAAAAAACGTCTACCTGCTGATGACCGAAAAATTCCTGAACCGGCTGAGTCTGATGAACTGGTACATCATCGTGAAATTTTTCAAGACTGACGGATTTACTGAAATCGTTTCCATTCTGCGGCAGCATCTGGCGTCGTACATGGCAAAATCGAAAGTGGCGGAATACATTTCGGTGATGGTAATGGAACTGGCACTGAACAGCGAAAACACAAACGTTCGTAAGGCGGCGAAATATCTTTATCAGGGAATCGACAATTTTGACTCGCTGATTTTCGACCCCAAAATTCGTTCTGAAATCGTCATGGAATTGCAGCGGAAACACGAACTGGTTTTTCTTTCCTGGACGCTGGGCGGCGGTTCCATGTCAATCGGAAAGCAGGGACTTTTGCAGATTACGCTTTACAACAAGGACGACGAATTTCAGGAAGTAAAGGAAAACATCGAAAGCAAAACTTCCGCGAACATAAACAAAAAATCGCTCATCGACTTTTATCGTCAGATGCCGGAAGGTCAGGAAGGCACGGATTTGGGTTTGTACTATCTTTCGTATCTGGAAGACGCCTGCAAAAAAGTAAACATTAAATTTGAATCAATCGTAAATCAATCGTCATCCAGCGACCTTACAATCATCAACCTGAAATTCAACTTTTAGCCGATGAAATTTTTCCCTTTGATTTTTGCATTCGCGTTTTTTTCCTGCACGGACGTTTCTCCGTCAGTTTCCGCGGTGAAATCGGTGGCGGTTTTTGATTATGGCGGCGAAAAATGCGAAAGCCGGCTGGCGGTTTTTGTGGAAGTAAAGAGCGACGTTCATCTGGCAAAAAAATTGACGGTAAAATGCGAACCGGAAGGCTACGAATGGACGGTGGAAAATCCCGTGAAATTTCAGCAGGACGAAAATCAGTCGTTTGCAGGCTACGCAAATCTGGTGGCGCCGGAAGGAAAAAAAATTCCGCGGGGAAAATACACGGCAATTTACGAAGATTTGTCATCGCGGGAAATTCAGGCGGATTTTTTTGTGGATTATCCTGAAGAAATTTATGATGCAGGAAATTCAGCGGAAAAAATTCAGTCGGAATCAGCGGCAAAAAAAACGAAAGGAATTGCAATTTATTCCGCGGAAAAAACGCTTCTGTATTTTGGCAGCGAAAAAAAAGAATGGAGCGACCGCGCAAAAATTCGGGATGACTACAAAAACGCTTTCTGCTACAAAGAATGCTTTTATGAAGAAAAAACAAACGTTCTTTGCCTTATGGCGGAACAGAAAATTTTATGATTTTCCAAGGAGAAAAAATGCCTGACAACGATGGGAATTTTCCCGACGACGGTTCGGACGAAAATTTTTTTAGGCGGTCGATAAAGACTTATGTGATTCGTTCGGGGCGCATGACCGAAAACGAAAAAAGATGCTACGAAGAACTTCGGCACGTCTGGGGAATTTCGTTCGGTCACCGCACGCTGAATTTCACCGACATTTTCAACAACACGAATCCGGTTGTCATGGAAATCGGATTTGGAATGGGGCAGGCGACTTCACTGATTGCACAGCAGAATCCTGAAACGAATTATCTGGGTTCGGAAGTTCATGTACCCGGAGTAGGGCGGCTTCTGGGCGAAATAAAAAATCATCAGCTGAAAAATCTGTTCATCATTCAGCATGACGCGCTGGAAGTTCTGGAAGCCATGATTCCCGACGATTCCCTTGCGGGCTACCACATTTTTTTCCCCGATCCGTGGCAGAAAAAACGTCACCACAAACGGCGGATGATTCAGCGTCCCCACACGGAACTTCTGGCGCAGAAACTTTCACCATGCGGATACATTTATTTCGTTACGGACTGGGAAGAATACGCACGGAGCGCACTTTCGGAACTTTCCCAGACTCCGGGCATTCACAACAAATTCGACGGATTTGCACCTCATCAGGAATGGCGGCCGCGCACAAAATTCGAGCAGAAAGGTCTGGATGCAGGCAGAAAAATTTACGAAATTATTTTTGAAAAAGACGAAGCGTAACTATGGAACTTTTTGACACGGACGAACTGAACGGATTAAGCGGAAAATCAGCGGAAAAATCAGGCGTAAACCGGATTCACGAACTTGAGCGCCTCATAAAAAAACATCAGGATTTGTACTACAACGGCGAAAGCGAAATCAGCGATGCGGAATTCGATGCACTCTGGGACGAATTGAAAAATCTTGACGAAGCGAATCCCCTCCTGCACAGAATCGGCAGCGATTCAGGAAATTTTCAGAAAGCGCGTCACGTAATGCCCATGGGAAGCCAGGAAAAAGCGAGTTCCCCGGAAGAATTTTTCGGCTGGGCAAAAAAACACGATTACGACGAATATCTGGTGGAATACAAACTTGACGGCGCGAGTCTGGAATTGCAGTATTCGGGCGGAAAACTTTTGCGTGCGGTAACCAGGGGCGACGGCGAAACGGGCGATGTCATCACTGAAAACGCAAAAAAAATGCAGGGCGTAGTGCAAATTTTGCAGCAGGATTTTACGGGCGGAATCCGTGGCGAAGTAATCATGACGCACAAAGTTCACGCGGAATTTTTTTCGGACAAGGCGAATTGCAGGAATGCGGCAAACGGACTGATGAAAAAAAAAGACGGCAGCGGCTGTGAACATCTTCAGTTAATCGCTTACGACGTCTGGGCAACGGAAGGAAATCAGCCTTTTTCCGACGAAGAGCAGAAACTTTCGTTTTTAAAAAGCAGCGGATTCTGTGCTGTTCCCATGAAAATTTGCCGTTCCGCGGAAGAAGTGGTGGAATTCCGCAGCGAAGTAATGGAAAATCGCGGAAAAATCGACTACGACATCGACGGACTCGTAATAAAGGAACGCCGGGTGAATCACGAAGATGCTTTGCGTGCGCGGCCTGACCGTCAGATTGCGTTTAAATTCAGCCTGGAAGAAGCGGTTTCCGTGGTGCGCAGGGTCGAATGGAACGAATCGGGTGCCACTTATACGCCGGTTGCAGTTTTTGACGCGGTGGAACTGAACGGAACTTCCGTAAAGCGTGCAAGCCTTGTGAATCCGAATTTAATCCGTGCGCTGAACATAAAAATCGGAAGCCATGTGGTGGTCGTAAAACGCGGCGAAATCATTCCGAAAATAATGAGCGTCATAAAATCGGCGGATGAAACGCAGGACGTGGAATTTCCCCAAAAATGCGCATCGTGCGGGGCGGCCCTTGTGGACGAAGGAACCAGGCTTTTTTGTCCGAATAAAAATTGCGGCAAGCGGATTCTGCATCAGCTTTTAAAATGGGCGGCGGTCATCGACATTCGCGATTTGGGCGAAACGCTTCTGGAAAAACTTTTTGCAACGGGAAAAATCAGGTCGATTTCTGCACTATACAAACTTACGGTAAAAGATCTGGAGCCGTATTTTTTGAATTCGGAAAGTCTTGGCAGGGAAAAAAAATCACTGGGCGCGGAAAAAGTTTTTGCTTCGATTCAGTCCAGGCGGAAAATTTCCCTGGCGAAATTCGTGGCGGGATTTGACATTGAAGGAATCGGCGAGGCGATGGTGGAAGCGCTTGTTTCGGGCGGATTTGATTCGGCGGAAAAAATTTTCAATGCAAAAACTGAAGAAATTGCGGCGGTTTATGGATTTGCGGAAATTTCGGCGCAGAATTTCGTGGAAGGAATCGCTGAAAATCGCGCAGAAATGGAATCGCTTCTGGCAGACGGCACGATTTTGCTGGCGGATTCTTCGCTCGGAAAATTAAAGGGGCTCACTTTCTGCTTTACGGGCGAACTTTTTTCGATGAAACGGAGCGACGCACAGAATCTGGTAAAGGAAAACGGCGGAACGGTAAAATCTTCCGTGGTAAAGGGTTTGAGTTTTTTAGTAACGAACGATACGGAAAGCGGCTCGGCAAAAAACAAAAAAGCGCAGGAACTTGGCGTAAAAATCATCAGCGAAAAGGAATTCCTGGCGATGGTGTAGAAAAAAAAGCGCACTCAAAAAACTGAATGCGCCCGTTTTTTCAGCGTTTTCTGGGAGGAAGTTTTATGAGGCTGCCGAAATAATCCAGTGCTTCTTGCGTAATATGATTATTTAATCCGCCGCAAGGTGTAAAAGTGAGTTCGCCGAAGTAAATTTTTCCGTTGATGTTGTATAAATCCACGCGCACAAACGGAATTCCCCGGGAAAGGTCGGACGCAATCCGTGTCATTTCGTCTAAATTTTGTGGTTTTTCTGCTTTTTTGTGGCTTTTGTATTCTTCCACGCTGTAATCAAGATAATTCCAGTTCAAGTCGTAATAATCCAGACGCAAATCCTTGTCGCGCTCAGAACAATAAAGTATGCATTCGGGTTTTCCGTCGAAACAGTAAAATTTGTAGTCCAGCGGTCTGATGCTTTTTCCGCTTCCGTCGCATAAATATTCTTCGCAGATGACTTTCGGCTCAATGGCGGCGTAATGGTATTCCAGTGCAAATTCAGCGTAATTTTGTTTAAGGCAGGCGTTTATGGAAGTGCGCATTTTTTCTACATCGAAAGTTTTTTTGTCCGTGCAGATGAAAATGTTGCCGCATCCGTGGTTTGTTTTTATAACGAATTTTTCAGGCAGTTCGTCGATGTTTATCTGGTCGGCGTTGTCGTAAACACCATACAGTTTTGGTAGCACCCCCCCCCCAAAAAAAATCTTTGTTCAACGTATGAGCGGACTTTGTATTTGTCGGCACAGTCGCTTTCAAACTGCGAGTGAACGAAGCACATCAGGTAGTGAATTTTTTCGTTGAAATCTTTTGGATTTTCCAGATCGAGCGGTTTTCCCATGGCGCGTCTGTACAAAATTTTGTGTGCTTTTGCGCGCGGAAGTTTGTACAGATTCGGCTGAAAAATCGACCGAATTTTTCTGAGTGGTGCGTAAAGCGGTGTTTTCTTTACGAAATTTTTTACTTGAGCAAACATAATTCCTCCATGCTGCAAATTTTCCGCGATTCTACGACTAAATTACGTTTGTTTCAATGGCGAAATTTCCGCGGAAAAAATTCCTTTGCAACTCGGTTTGCGTTTCATTATTATGTTTTTCATGGCTTTCATAAAAGAATTGTTTGTTTTGTTTTTTACGTTTTTTAAAATCGGTGCGGTTACTTTCGGCGGCGGACTGACCATGCTTCCCCTGCTGGAACGCGTGCTGGTGAACGACAAAAAATGGGTTTCCATGGACGAAATTCTGGATTATTACTCCATTGCGCAGATGACGCCCGGAATTATTGCGGTGAACGTTGCGACTTTCGTGGGGCATAAGCGGCGCGGAACTCTGGGCGGAATTTTTGCAACGCTGGGAATGGTAACTCCTTCGCTGATTATAATTACCGTCATTGCAAAATTTATCGCGAATTTTGAACAGATCGAATGGGTAAAAAAAGCCATGAAAGGAATCAACGCGGCAGTGGCCGGACTTTTGACGTACGCAGTTTTCGGTTTGTGCAAAAAAAATCTCAAAAGCGTTTTCAGCGTGGTGCTTTTTGCGGCAAGTTTCGCGGCAATTTACTTTTTTCACGCCCACACGGTGCTCATTACCCTCAGCGCGGCGTTAATCGGCGTTGTAGCGTTTGTGGTTACATCGAAATCGAAGGGGACGAAATTATGACGCTTCTGCATCTGTTTTTTATTTTTGCCTACATCGGATTTTTTGCCATCGGCGGAGGACTTGTGGCGGCGTCGTTCATGCAGAATGCCCTTGTTGAACGTTACGCACTGATTTCCGCGGAAAAATTTTACAGTATGCTTGCCATCAGCGAAAGTACCCCGGGGCCCATCGGAATTAACGTAGCGACTTACATCGGCACGGAACTTTTTGGAATTCCCGGCGCGATTGTTGCGACTCTGGGCGAAATTATGCCGTCAATCGTCGTAATTATCCTGATTGCGAAATTTTTTGCGCGTTTTCAGGAAAAACCGCTGGTAAAATCGATTTTTCAGACGCTCCGTCCCGTTACAAGCGGCCTGGTGCTTTCGGTTCTGGTGCAGGTTTTCGTCATGGCGGTGCTGGATTTGCCGCGGTTCACGCAAAATTACGATTTCCGTTACTTTTTCAACCTGCCGTCGCTGCTGATTTTTGCCCTTTCGCTGGGAATTTTGTTCCGCACGAAACTTCATCCGGTTTTCGTGGTGATTCTGGGCGCGGTTCTGGGCGTGATTTTTCTTTAAATGATCTGCCGGATTTGCAAAAAATGCGGATTGTGTCCGGGCGAAGGCGGCGATTCGCAGAAAATGTCAGTTCTGTTTTCCGCGGAAGATTGCGCAATCGGTTTTTCGTCAGACGCTTCATCCTGGGACGTGGGAATTTCCGTGGATCTGGGCACGACTTCCGTGGCGGCGGCGATTTTTACGCTGAAAGACGGAAAAAAAATTTCATCCGGGGGCGAAGAAAACCGTCAGCGGAAATTTGGCAGCGACATCGTTTCGCGGATTTCGTTTTCCCTTGCTGATGACGGCGCAAAAAAATTGCATGAAATCGCGCTGAAGCAGATTGAAGAAATTTCCGGGCGGCTTCTGCACGATGCACAGAATTTTTTCTTGACGGCAAGGCGCGGGCAGCCTCATCTGTCGCGGATTGTAATTGCAGGAAATTCCGTAATGGAAACTTTTGCCGCGGGATTTTCTGCAAAAAGCCTTTCAGTTTTTCCGTTTGAACTTCCTGACCCGTTCGGTTTTTCCGTTTCCTGGGGCGAACTTTCCGGTGCAGGCGAATCAATCATTCCGCGGGAATGCGAAATTTTTTTTGCTCCGGCGGTGAAATCCTTTGCGGGCGGCGACGTTTTCTGCTCCATGGTTTCGTGTGCGTTTTTTGACGGCGGAAAAAAATCAAAATTTCTTGCGGACATCGGCACAAATTGCGAACTCTGCGTTTACGATTCAGCCGAAAAGAAAATTTTCTGCGCTTCAACTTCCGCGGGACCGGCGTTTGAGGGCTACGGAATTCAGCAGGGTTGTCCGGCGTGCGAAGGGGCAATTTCAAAAGTGACGGTGGAAAATTCTCAGGGCGGAAAAAAAATCCGTGCGTTCGTTCTGGGCGGCGGAATTCCGTGCGGAATTTGCGGAACGGGCGTTCTGAGTGCGGTTTCGGCGCTGGTGGAATGCGGGGCGGTGGATTCTTCCGGGGAAATTTTGCAGGATTTCGCGGAAAACGGCAGAATTCCGCTGACGGAAAAAATTTTCCTTTCACAGGGCGACATCAGGAATTTTCAGCTGGCGAAATCGGCGGTGGCAACGGGGCTGGAAATTCTTTCGGCGAAATCAGGCTGCACGGAGGGCGAATTTTTTCTTGCGGGCGGATTCGGGGCGCTTCTGGACGAACGGGATGCTTTTCGCGTGGGCATGATTCCGTCTTTTTTGCGCGGCGAAACTTTTTCCGTGGGAAACGCTTCACTTTCGGGGGCGGCGAGGCTTCTGCTGGACGATGAATTCCGCGGAAATTCGCTGAAATTTGCGTCGTCGGTGGAATATCTGGATCTGGCGCAGGACGAAAATTTTCAGACGGCTTTCATAAAAAATCTTGAACTGAAAGAAATATAA
>CAZACA010000072.1:0-8790 GCA_964483515.1 uncultured Treponema sp. | reverse complement strand
CACGCCCATTACTCCGCTGAGAATCAGGTTTAATCGTTCAGCATTTACGAACCGACCCCCCAACCACCAATGTCAAGAGGTCATCATGATTTTTTTTGAAAAATTTCGTGTTTTTTTTGATTTTTTTCCGCAGAAACGGGCAGAAAATTTTTTTTTTCGGTAATTATACTCATAGATTTGCATTTCGGGGGTTTTATGATGAATCGGAAAATTCGGCGGATGATTTCGGCAGCGTTCAGTCTGGCTCTGGCGGCGGCGGTGGTTTCTCGGGTTGTTCTCTGTGTTCAGCGATTTAAGCCGCTTAAAATTACCAGCTGGAACGTTCAGACTTTCTTCGACGAAAAAAATGTCGGTACGGAGTATTCGGAATTTGTAAAAAGCAGAAACTGGGGCGAAAAAATGTACCGCGACCGGCTCATAAAACTTTCGGAATGCATTAAAAAAATCGACGGCGACGTGCTCATTCTGGAAGAAATCGAAAACGAAAAAGTTTTGCGCGACATTCTGAATTTTCTGGGCGCAGACTGGAATCCGCGGAAAAACTACAGATTTTTCTGTTTCGCAAAAAGCAAAAATGCGTCCATCGGCGTGGGAATAATTTCGCGGATAAAAATCGACGGCGTAAAAATTCACGGAATGGACGTGCGGACGGACGGAAATTCTCCCCGAAGTTTGCGGCCCATCGTGGAAGCGACTGTCTGGCGGAACGGACGGCGGCTGAAAATTTTCGCGAATCACTGGAAAAGCAAAAGCGGCGGCGCGGAACTCACGGAAAAATGGCGGAACATGGAAGAATCGATTCTGGCGGAAAAAATTTCTTTGTCGCTGAACGAAAAAATTCCCGTGGTGGCGGCAGGCGACTTTAACCGCGACATTCTGGATTTTTTTGATGCGTGCAGCGGAAAAGTTTTTTTGCGGCGGATGAAATGCGGAAAGTTTTCGGGCGAAGGAATTTTCGTGAAATCTCCGTGGTTCAGCGGAGAAAATCTGGTTCAGCCGGGCAGTTATTTTTTTCGCGGAGAATGGTCACGAATCGACAATTTCTTTTTTGCAGGCGACGTGGAAGTGAAAAATTTTTCCGCGGAAACAGACGGCCCGTGGTGCGCGGAAGAAAATTTCGTACCGAAAAAATATTCGCTCTGGAACGGAAACGGTTACAGCGACCATCTGCCAATCAGCTGCCGCGTGGAATTTTAGCGGATTTTTTTTCAGGCGGAATCATCAGGCGGAATCGCTGGCCAAATTAAAAATTGAAAATTTTCAGCAATATGCTATAATTTCGCAAGCCGCGTTTCTGCGGAAATTTTACTTTTTTATGGTGTATTTATGAAAAAAAGAACTGGCGTTGTTGTTCCGCTTTCTGCCTTGTATACAAAAGATTGTGCTTCCTGCGGAGATTTTCTTGCACTGAAAGACCTGGGCGATTTTTGCGAAAAAGCCGGTTTTTCCGTGGTTCAGCTGCTTCCCGTAAACGACACAGGAACTCAGTCTTCTCCTTATTCGGGACTTTCGGCGTTTGCACTTCATCCGCTTTTTATCCGGATCAGCGCGCTGCCCGAATTTGACGGTGCCATGAAAGGAAGCCGGAATTTTGCCGCAGCGTACAAAAAATTCGTGAACGATTTCGGTTATTCCCGCCGGTTCGATTACGCGAAAATTACGACGGAAAAAATCGAACTGCTTCATCTGCTTTTCGATTACGCAAACAAAAAAAAATCAGCGAAATCAGAAAAATCCGCGGAACAGAAGGAACAGCTGGAACTTGAACTGGAAAAATTCGTCCGTGAAAACAACTGGGTGATTGCCTACGCGGTTTTTAAAAACATCAAGGACGAAAATATGCAGGCGTCGTGGAAAAGCTGGGACAAACCGCTTCAGCATCTGACGCGCGAAAAAATTCTGCTCAAATGGAACAATAAGGCGAAAAAATCCAGCCACAATTTTTTTGTATGGTGCCAGTTGCGTGCGTTTCAGCAGTTTTCGGAGGGCGCGGAATATCTGCGTTCAAAAGGCATAATTTTAAAAGGCGACATTCCGATTTTAATGAACGAAGACAGCGTGGATTGCTGGACGTATCCGGAATTTTTCAGGCAGGACTGGCGCGCAGGTTCACCGCCGGATGCAGAAAATCCGCTGGGACAAAACTGGGGATTTCCTACTTACGACTGGGAGCGGCTTGAAGGCGACGATTTTGCGTGGTGGAAAGAACGAATCAAAGTTTCTGCGCGGTTTTACGATGCATTCCGGATTGACCACATTCTGGGATTTTTCAGAATCTGGGCGACGGGCGAAAACGAATGCACTTCCTTTCTGGGGCACACCATTCCTTTTGCGGATTTTTCGCGGAAAGATTTGCACGACCTGGGATTTTCCGACGACAGAATCAAATGGATTTCCCAGCCGCACATTCCCACGGGACTGATTGAAAACATCACATGGAATCACGATGAAGCCGTTTCGTTTCTGGAAAAAATCTGCAATCGCGTAAACAGCGAAGAATTGTGGACTTTTAAAACCGAAATCAAAGGCGACAGGCAGATTTATTCCGCGGAATTTTGCAGCGATAAACGGAAAGACGGCGACGTAAAAAAAGCGCTGGCGGAAAAATGGCTCGACCGTTCGCTGATTCAAATCGATGAAAATCGTTTCATAAAAGTTTATGCGTTTGAAAAATCTTCATCATGGAAAACGCTGAATTCCGACGAACAGGAAAAATTAAAGTCGCTTTTCAAAAAAACTGACGAAAAGGAAAACGAACTCTGGAAAAAACAGGCGCTTTCGACACTTTCTGCAATCGTTCATGCGTCGTCAATGATTCCGTGCGCGGAAGATCTGGGCGTAAATTTAAAGGCAATGCCGGAAGTTTTGCAGAAGCTGGAAATTCTTTCGCTGAAAGTTGTCCGATGGTCGCGGGAATGGGAAAAACCTGGTCAGCCGTTCATTCCGCCGGAAAATTATCCTGAACTCAGCGTGGCGACGACTTCCGTTCACGACAGCACGACGCTCCGGCAATGGTGGAATCAGGAAAAAGAAAGCGTAAAATCGTTTCTGCTCCTTCAGTCCGGTTCCGCGGAAAAATTGCCCGATGCAGGTTCAGCATTTACGCCCGAAATTGCGGAATTCGTCCTGCGGAAAACGGCTCAGGCTTCCAGTGCGCTTCTGATAAATCCGCTTCAGGATTATCTTTTTCTGGAGCATTGTTTTTATCTGGAAAACGAAAACGACGAACGGATCAACGTGCCCGGCAGCGTAAACGATTTCAACTGGACGTACAGAATTCCGTGCACGATTGAAGAACTGTCGCAGAACAGAAGCCTTTTGAACAAAATAAAAACTGTGGTGCAGATGCACGACGGAAAATCGAAATAATTTTTACGAGGGAATTTATGAAAATATCTTACAACGAATTTCACATCAGCAAAAACGTGCGGCAGCAGTGCAATTTTGACGAAACGCTTTTTGCTTCCACGGGAAACGCAATTTTTGCCGATTTCAAAGCCGTTCACAAATTCCAGACGAAACTGAACGAACTTTTCGACAGACGCGGACAGAGCGAAAAAAAAGTTTCGGCAGGTTCGCTGAATGCAATGGGACTGATTGACGAAATTTTTCATTACGTCTGCATGATTTTCCGCCGGGACAAAGCGCCTGACACCTTTAAAAATCTTCTTGCGGATCTGGATCAGAATTTTACGCGGGAAAAAATCGACGAACTTCTGCTGCAGTTCATGGACGAATTTCCGCCGCTGGAAGTTTATCGCGGAAAAATTTCTGCTGCGGAATTTCTGGCGCAGGATGCACTGGATTCAGGAACGCTGAAAATCAGGCCGAATCGCGAACAGGTGCTTGAAGAACTTGTCCTTTTTCATCTGGAAAACGAAAATCCGGCGTTTCATCCGTTTCAAATTCTGTTTGACGACGAAAAACTTTCGCAGAACAAAAATTACGTCAAAACGTGGAATCAGATAAAAGATTATTTTTTGACGCAGCCCGTTTTCGGTCCGAAGAAAAATTCGCTCATCAACATGCTGAAGGAACCCGTCATTGCGTCGCCCACATCGCTTAAAGGTCAGCTGGATTACATCCGCACGTACTGGAAAGATTTGCTCGGCGAATGGCTCAGGCGGCTTCTGGAAGGAATCGATACCCTTTCCGAAGAAGAAAAAGCAGCGTGGCACCCGATTAACGGCGGCGAAGTCGTAATGGACGCGTACACTTACGATGAAAATCTGATGAAAGAGTACGAACGGTTCAGCCCGGACAAAGAATGGATGCCCAAAGTCGTTTTAATGGCAAAAACCGTTTTGGTCTGGCTTTATCAGCTTTCAAAAAAATACAACCGCGAAATAAACCGGCTCGACCAGATTCCTGACGAAGAACTGGACACTTTGCGCGACCAGGGATTTACGGGACTGTGGCTGATTGGTCTGTGGGAACGAAGCAACGCATCCAGAAGAATCAAGCAGATTAACGGAAATCCTGAAGCGGCGGCGAGTGCGTATTCACTTCTGGATTACGAAATTGCGTGGAATCTGGGCGGATGGCAGGCACTGGAAAATTTGCGCTACCGATGCTGGATCCGCGGAATTCGGCTTGCAAGCGACATGGTTCCGAATCACACGGGCATGGACGGAAACTGGGTTACGGAGCATCCTGATTATTTCATTTCGTCAAAAGACTGTCCTTTCCCCGGATACACTTTTAACGGCGAAAATTTAAGCCACGACGGACGCGTTTCCATTTATCTTGAAGATCATTACTATTCCAAAACCGACTGTGCCGTTTGTTTCAAGCGCGTGGACAATGCAACCGGCGACGTCATGTACATTTATCACGGAAACGACGGAACCGGAATGCCCTGGAACGACACTGCGCAGATTGATTTTCTGAATCCCCAGGCAAGGGAAGCCGTCATGCAGCAGATTTTAAAAGTTGCGCGGAATTTCCCGATTATCCGCTTCGATGCAGCCATGGTTCTGGCAAAAAAACATATCCGCCGGCTCTGGTATCCTGAACCCGGTCACGGAGGAGACATTGCCAGCCGGAGCCGTTACGCACTTTCAACGCAGGATTTTGAAAGCAGGATTCCCAACGAATTCTGGCGCGAAGTCGTTGACCGTTGTGCCGCGGAAATGCCCGACACCCTTCTGCTTGCCGAAGCGTTCTGGATGATGGAAGGTTACTTTACGCGGACTCTCGGAATGCATCGTGTTTATAATTCGGCGTTCATGAATATGCTCAAAAAAGAAGAAAATCAGAAGTATCGCGACACCGTAAAAAACACCATAAAATTCGATCCGCAGATTTTAAAGCGTTTCGTAAATTTCATGAACAATCCTGACGAAGAAACTGCCGTAGCGCAATTCGGAAAAGGCGACAAATATTTCGGCGTCTGCACGCTGATGGTTACCATGCCGGGGCTTCCCATGTTCGGTCACGGACAGCTCGAAGGCTTTGAAGAAAAATACGGAATGGAATACACGCGGGCGTACAGGGACGAATCGGTTGACCAGGGTTTGCTCGACCGTCACTGGCACGATATTTTTCCGCTCATGCACAAGCGTTATCTTTTTGCGCCGGTGGAAAATTTCCTTTTCTACGATGTCTGGGACAACGGACGCGTAAACGAAAATATTTTTGCGTATTCAAATGTCGTGGGAAACGAACGGACAATCGTTTTTTACAACAACAAATACGAACGCGCTCAGGGCTGGATAAAGCAGTCGTGCGAGTACGCGGTAAAAACCGGTTCAGGCGAAAACGACAAAATCATGGTTTCAAAATCTCTGGGCGAAAGCATGGGATTCACTTACGGCTGCGACCATTTTGTAATTTTCCGCGAACAGCGAAGCGGCCTGTGGTTCGTAAGGCGAAGCGATGATATTCTGAACGGCGGAATGTTCGTCATGCTGAACGGATTTGAAGCGCAGGTTTACATGGAAGTTCAGCAGGTGGTTGACGACGAAAGCGGAAAATTCGCCAGGCTGAACGAATTGCTGAACGGTTCCGGCGTGGCTGATCTGGAAATTGCATGGCAGGAATATTGCTACAAAGATTTGTACGCAGCGCTGAAAAATTTCGTTACGAAAGAATTCGTGCTGGACGTTGCGTCGCTTTACGAAAAATCCGCGGAAAAAACTGAATCCAAGCCAAAGAAAAAATCCATAAAGGAAATTCTGAAATCCGCGAAAGAAAATGCCGTGGCTTACTACGAAAAGGAAAATCTTTTTGTAATGGACGAAAATTCTTCCGCAGAGGAAATTCCGTCGGGCGAAGAAAAATTTAAATCCTTCGCGAAAAAGGCTGAAGAAATTTACGAAATTTTTACCGCAAAAACTTTCGACGAAAAAATTCAGAAGGAAATTTCCCAGGGCTTAAAGAAAAACCGGTTCAGCGCGGAAATTCTTACGCTGGCATCGGCGGTGGTTTCAGCGGGCGGCGAAAACTGCATCAAATGGGGATTTGCGCGAAAACTTTCCGAAATCATGGCGAACTGCGTGATTTGCGACGGCGAAACGAAAAATTCGTTCGTGCGGATTTTTGCAGCCGAAAAATTCCGCGAATTGAATTTTGCACCAAAAGCGTTTGCAAAATCAGTTTACGAAGCGGCGAAAATTTTAGCGCAGTCAAAAATTTCCGCGGAAACGGTGGGCGCAAACGAATTCAACGGAATCCGGTGGTTCAACAAGGAAAAAATGGATTTGTCGCTTTTCTTCGGACGCGCCATGGGATTTTTGGGCGGAACAAAATCGGAGCGTGAAAAATTTGAAAAAATTTACAAGGCGCTCGCGGAATCCGTGGAAAATGCTGAATACAAATGCGACTTTTTCACCGGCAACCTGAAACCTGCGGAAGAAAAAAAATCCGCGAAAAAAGGTGCGGCGAAAAAATCAGCAGTAAAAAAATCGTCAGCGAAATCCGCGGAAAAATCGGCTGAAAAAAAGAAAAGCGCTCAGGCGAAATCCGGCGAAAAAACGGAAACGCACAAAAGCGCAAAAAAATCCGCGAAAAAAGATTAGGACAACGAAAGCAGAATAGAAGTCAGCGTCGTTTCATCGTCAGGGGCGAGTAAAGGTTTTTCGATTCGGGAAACTTTTGCCGCCTCTTTTACGTTTTCAGGCGTTTCGGGGCATTCACCCAGATTGTGAATCAGGAATTTTCCGTCAAGGGCAGGGGAATCGCGTGCAATCAGAACGACGGCGCTGTCTTCTTCCTGAGTAACGTCCGTGCGTTTTCTGGTGGCTCCGTATGCTGCTGCGGTGTCGCGGTCGGCGAAAATTTTGTATTTGACGAAAAGTTCCTTGCAGGCGCTTCCTGCTTCTTCGTCGGAAATCGGCGCGGGATAAACGAAACTTCGGAGCATCAGTGCATTTGCGCGGAAAACCTGTTCCAGCCGTTCGATGTTCGATGGTGAAGCCGGATCGATTTTGCTGCGTTTTTCAAGGGGAATCATGCTGTCCATGACGATGCAGTCGCCCAGAGCGTCGGTAGTTAAATGCGGCGTGGACGGAACGATGAATCCGTTTACAGGCAGCGCGAGTTTCCAGCCGTACAATCCCGAAACCAGATTTCCGTAGTTGCCCGCAGCGAGTGCATAAAAAATGTCGCCCGAAACAAGTTTTTTCAGCCGCGAAAAAGCAAACGTATAAAAAAACGATTGTGGCAGAAGCCGTCCGATGTTTGCGGTGTTTGCAACGGTGAGATGAATTTTTTCTACCAGCGTCCGGTTTGCAAAAATTTTCCGCACCAGATTGTGGCAGTCTTCTTCAGTTCCGTCGATTTCCACGGGATAAATGTTTCCGCCGTTCCACACGAACTGATTTTCTTCGATTCCGCGGAATTTTCCCTTTGGTGCAAGCAGAACCGATTTTAAAAGTTTTTTGCCTTTCATTGCCTTTGCCATGCACGCACCAAGTTCGCCCGTGGTCGCATCGAGCAGAACCGCTTTTTGTCCGCCCATCTGCAAAATCTGTTCCAGCGCGGAAGTCAGGTACGAAACGCCGAAATCTTTAAAAGTTCCCGTGGCTCCGTGATAAAGTTCCAGAATGAAAAGATTGTCGTCCAGCTGCTTTAAAACCGGATCCTGCGGAAAAGCATGAACGGCAATGGCTTCACAGATAATCGGGCTGAATTCGTCCTTTATGATTGCAGAAGTGAGCGAACCGGCAAGCGATGCAAAAGAAGTTTTTTCGTCGGCGTATAAAATCCATCGGCGTAAATCGTCCTTGTCATCGGGAACGTAAAGTCCTCCGTCTTCCGGCAGACAATCCAGAATTGCTTTTTTAAACGTGACGATATTTTCCGGATTCCGTGTACTGTAAAATTTCATAATTCCCCCCGAGCGTCCCCAAAAATATACGAAAAAATTCCGCGGAACGCATTTTTTATGAAGCGCAAAATTTTGCAAAACGATTTTTCGCCGCGTGCTGCAGATTTAATTTAAAATAAAAAAACCGCAAGCGTAACTTGTGGCATCATGTTGCGACGAAACTTGTGAGATATTATCACTTGAAAAAAAATTGTTCAACTTATGCAGTTTTAAAATTATTCTTCAGCCGGCTCTTCGGTTTTTTCTTCTTTTTTGGGCTCAGGCTTTTTTTCCACGCGAACTTTCCGGCGGACGACACGCGGATGCTTTTTGTAATGAACGACGTAATTTCCCAGCGATATGAAAAAAATCGTTACAATGGCAATTCCGATTACGCGATTGTCCTTAACCACCGAAATGCAAAGGTCGATCAACTCTTTAGTTTCCATACCGAAATTATCGGAAGAAATCGCGCACGTTTT
>CAZACA010000071.1:0-8816 GCA_964483515.1 uncultured Treponema sp. | reverse complement strand
CGACAAAAATTCCGC
Organism: uncultured Treponema sp.; assembly: GCA_964483515.1. GTDB lineage: Bacteria > Spirochaetota > Spirochaetia > Treponematales > Treponemataceae > Treponema_D. The sequence goes on along the minus strand of CAZACA010000071.1, from coordinate 8,801 downwards.
GGAGAATTCTTCTGATGATTTTGGCGATCTGGATTTGCCGGATTTTTCCGACCTGGATTCCGCGGACGAAAATTTTTCTTCGGACATTACGAATTTCGATTCGCTTAAAAATGATTCTGAAAATTCCGGCGGCTTTGACGATCTGGATTTGCCCGATTTTTCCGACGAAAAGAACGACGATTTTTCTTTGCCCGATTTTGAAAACGAAAAGGAAGAAGAAATCCGCGACCCGACTTTTCAGCCCAGCACGAATATGTTCAGCAATCTGTACGACAAGGAAACGATTCAGGGCGGAACTTCCTACAGCGAAGAGGACGACATCCGCAAAAAAACTAAAGCGCCCGTAATCGTCTGCGTAATCTGTGCGATTATCTGCATTCTTGCCGCGCTTCTGGTGCTTTTTATAATTCCGTCCGGACTGAATATTTTTTCAAAATCCACGGAAGAAATTTCGGTTCAGGAAAAAATCGAAAATTCTGCAGGCGAAACGAACGAAAAAAATTCCGCGGAAGAAATTTTCGTGCAGAAAGAAGAGCCGAAAATTCCGCCGAAAGATGAAGAGCCTCCTGCGCCGGTTCCTGCAAAAGAAGACGAAATCGTCGTTGCATCTGCGCCGGAAAAAGTTGTGCCGGAAACGCCTGCTCCTTCGCCGAAAGTTCAGCCGGACATCCGCTACAAAATCGTCTGGGGCGACACGCTCTGGGACATTTCAGCCGCGTACTACAAAACGCCGTGGAAATACAAACGACTTGCCGCGTACAACAACATTAAAAATCCGGACAGAATCGTTGCGGGCACGTGGATAAAAATTCCTGCTGAATAAAATCCGCGGAAAAAAAATCGCAAAAAATCGTCTCGTTGACAGGGCGAAAAAAAATCAATATATTTCTGCGAAAGACAAGGGCGTCTGTTTGGAGAAAAAATTTCTTTGAACGGGCGCTTTTATTTTTTAAAAAAATTTAAGGGGTTAATTTTATGTGTGGATTCGTTGGAGCGTTTGATTTGGGCAGCGGTTCCCTTCCCATTGACGAAGGACTGAAAGAACGGTTGAGGGCGCAGGTTCTGGAAATGTCGAAAAAAATCAGGCATCGCGGACCGGACTGGAGCGGCGTCTACACGGGAAAAAATGCAATTTTAAGTCACGAACGGCTTGCCATCGTGGATCCGCTTTCGGGAAAACAGCCGCTTGTCAGTGACGACGGAAAAATAATTCTTGCGGTGAACGGCGAAATTTACAATCATCAGGAAATCCGCAAACGCTACGAAGGCAGATACAATTTTAAAACCATGAGCGACTGCGAAGTAATTCTTCCGCTGTACAAGGAAAAAGGCGTAAATTTTCTGGAAGACATTTCGGGAATTTTTGCCTTTGCACTTTACGATTCGGAAAAAGACGTTTACCTGATTGCGCGTGACGAAATCGGCGTAATTCCGCTTTATCAATCCTGGGACAAACAGGGACGATATTACGTTGCTTCGGAACTCAAGGCACTGGAAGGACGCGACATGGTTTCGGTGGAAGAATTTCCCAACGGACATTATTTTTATTCCGCGGAAAAAAAACCGGTCAGATGGTACAGACGCGACTGGGAAAATTTTTCGGCGGTGGAAAATGCAAAATGCGCTGCGGATGAAAACGGCAACATCATCGACGAATCGATTATCCGTTCTGTCCGCGAATCACTTGAAAAAGCAGTGAAGCAGCAGCTCATGAGCGACGTTCCTTACGGCGTTTTGCTTTCGGGCGGACTGGACAGCACGATTATTGCGGCGGTTACGCAAAAGTTCGCGAAAAAAAGAATCGAAACGGATTCCATCAGGGATGCGTGGTGGCCTCAGCTGCATTCGTTCGCGGTGGGTCTGGAAGGAAGTCCCGATCTGGTTGCGGCAAAAAAAGCGGCGGATTTTATCGGCACGGTTCATCACGAAGTTCATTTTACGATTCAGGAAGCACTGGACGCACTGAAAGACGTAATTTATCACATTGAAACTTATGACATTACGACGGTTCGTGCATCCACTCCCATGTATCTTCTGGCGCGCGTAATAAAATCCATGGGAATAAAAATGGTTTTAAGCGGCGAAGGAAGCGATGAACTTTTCGGCGGATATCTTTATTTTCACAAGGCACCGGATGCAAAGGAATTTCACGAAGAACTCGTGCGCAAAATGAGCAAACTGCATCTGTACGACTGCCTCCGCGCAAATAAATCGCTGAGTGCATGGGGCGTTGAAGGCCGCGTTCCTTTTCTGGACAAAGATTTTATCGACGTGGCGATGCGGCTGAATCCGAAAGACAAAATGAACATCCGGCTTCCCGACGGAACTCAGCGAATGGAAAAATGGATTCTGCGAAAAGCGTTTGAAAACATTCTTCCGCCCGAAATTTGCTGGCGACAAAAGGAACAGTTTTCGGACGGCGTCGGCTACAGCTGGATTGACACGCTGAAAGAAATGACTGCACAAAAAGTAAGCGATGCAGAATTCGCGCAGAGGGCAAAACGATTTCCGGTAAACACGCCCGTAACCAAAGAGGAATATTATTACCGCGAAATTTATTCTGAACTTTTCCCCAGCGAAAGTGCCGCACTCACGGTTCCCCACGAAGCAGGAGTCGCCTGTTCCACCGCAAAAGCATTGGAATGGGATGCCGCCTGGAAAAACATGGATGAACCGTCAGGCAGGGCGATTGCAGGCGTTCACGACAAAGCCTACTGATTTTTTTAAAAACGGAATTCTGTTCACGCGGAATTCCGTATTTTTTTTGGACGCGGATTTATTGCCTAAAAAAAATTTCCGCTTTAAAATCAAAATCCATGAATGAAAAAAAGAAAAAAATTTTTGCGCTGATTTTTTTTGCATTGTCGTTCGTGTCGTTTTCATGCAGCGCAAAAAAACGCGAAAAAAAAATTCACCGTGAAACCGAAATAATACAGGAAGCAAAAACCGAACCGGAAAATTTTTCGTGCTTTTCAAAAGGTTATCCCGATTTGAATTTCCGCGCAGAATTCGACGAAGAAAAATCCGACTGGAAAATTTTTTTTGAAGTTTCCGGCGAAGAAAAAATTTTTTACTGGTGCAGCGCAAAACTTCTTCCGCCCGAAGAAATTTCCGACGCAAAAAATTTCTGGCCGATTTTGTACCGCTACGAAAAAAATTTAAAGGATCCCGCCGAAATGTCCGACGAAGAAAAATTCCGCTTAAAGGAATTCAGTTCTGCATCGAACCGTCGCGAAGGAAAAGGAACGCCCATGTTTTTTTTTGAAACGGTTTACGAATCTTCTTCCCGTGCGCAAATCGAAAAAAATCTTGTGGCGGCAAATTTTCTGGGACGAAAAACTACGATTCACAAACGGATAAAAATTCCGCTGGAAAACGTTGAGCGGAAAATTCTGGACGCGGCAAAATCCGACGAAAGCGTAAAATCGTTCGTGGCAAATTTAAAATCCGCGGATGCATACAACTGGCGGCTCATCGACGGAACCACGCGGAAATCGTTTCACAGCCTGGGAATCGCGCTGGATTTAATTCCGAAAAAAATCACGGGAGAAATTTTCTGGAGCTGGGCACGGGACAAAAATCCCGACGGATGGATGCTCACGCCGCTTTCAAGACGATGGCTTCCTCCTGCCCGCGTCGTGGAAATTTTTGAATCGGAAGGATTTATCTGGGGCGGAAAATGGGGAATCTGGGACAACATGCATTTTGAATTCCACCCCGAACTGATTTTATTCAGCCGCTGATTATTTAAATCCTACGAAAATGCACCATTCGTTTTTGCTGTTCAAACTTCCGCCCACCACGAAATTTCCCGCGAACGAATGCAGTGCAAGATAAAGTCCGCCGCCGACCCTGAACTGTCTGTCCGCGAAAAAATCATCGCTGGGGCTTCCGTCCAGAACCGGATTGAACGAATCGCTTACCGACGCCTTCGCTTCCGCCACTGCAAAAACCGGCATTCCTGAAATCGCACCGAGTTTCTGCCTGAACGAAATTTCCGCCAGGGCAAAATCGCGCTTCATCGTGTTCAACGGAATTCCGCACATTCCATCCACGCCGCCGAAATCGCTGTAGCCCGAATTCGTTTCGTAAGGAAATCTGTTCGCGAAAAACGACGCCGATGCACCGATGGAATTCCAGCCGTCCAGAATTTCAAATCGCGCTTCGCCGTCTGCCTTGACGCTGTAAATCGTTCCGCCGTCAAACCGTGCATTTTTTACGCGCCTGCCCAAATCGAATGCAGCCTGAAAAGTTTCGCCGTGGAGCGCCAGAAAATTTCCGTGCAGCGTAGTAAAAATAAATTCGTTGTACACGAACGCCGAATTGAACCATTTTTCCTGCGACATAATTTTTTCCGCGGAATACGAAACGCCGGAACGAAGGGAAAAATAATCCGTGTGCCTGAGCCTGAGTCCGCCGTGAAAATTTACGCCGCGATCGTTTGCCTTTATGTAATCGGTTTTCGGTTCCAGTCCGCCGAATTCCAGCGTGTCGCCCAGATCGAAATTCAATTTAAAATTTTTGAATTCCGCGATGAACGGAAAAATCGATGCGTCCAGTCCAAGAGTCGTTCCGTAAGAAAACCGGACAAGCGCTTCAATCGGATTAAAAATGTAGCCGCCCACGACCACCTGCGGATTCACGCAAAGATATTTCTGTACTTTGTCGTTGGTAATGGAAACGGACGGTTCGCCGATTAAAAAAATCCGGTTCATGTCCTGCTCGTAATTGTTGGCAAGAATTTCCAGCGTGCAGTTTCCGCCGTCATTTTTTTTGAGGTTGTAGGAAAGCGAAGAAAGATGAAGTTTTTCCTTTACGCGGGAAAATTTTTTTTCAAGCCGATTTTTTTCTGCGTCGTCAAATTTTCTGTTCGTGAACGAAGCGAATTCTTTTTCCTTTGGCACGACTTTTTTTTCCAGAAACGAAATGCTTTTTACTTCCACGCGGTCAATGAAGGGATCGTCCAGATTGTCGTAGTCGCTGATTCTGTCGTAGTCAAAATTATGCAGTTCGCCGCCGGAATTTTTTATGCGCAGTGCAATTTCCTTTATTTTGTCGCGATTCTGTTCCACGCAAATTTCGCCTGCCTTTATGATTCCGTCCACGTGCAGAAAATCCAGCGTAGAAAATCCGGTTAAATCCGGGCGCAGAACCATATCGGCAAAATCGTACTGTTCCACCGCATTGGATGAAATTATCAGGTTGAAAATCTGCACTGCCACGGAATAAAAATCGGAAAGGGTTCTGGGGTCAGTGTCCACCACGCTTGCAACGTCCATGCTGATGACGATGTCTGCTCCCATTTCCCGCGCAAGTTTCAGCGGAAGATTGTTGCGGAGTCCGCCGTCCATTGCGTAAGTTTCGCCGTCCAGATTTGCCGGAGTAAAAACTGCCGGAATGGAAATGCTTGCACGGACTGCACTCACGATGGAACCGTTTTTCAGCACGATTTGTTCGCCGGTGCTGACGTTTGTAGCGATTGCCCTGAAAGGAACGGGAAGTTCGTCAAAATCATCGATGCACAGAACTTTGCTCAGGTGGTCGTTCAGTTCGCCCAAAATTTTGTGGTCGCCGATTATTCCCGGTGCCGAACCGAATTTTCCGCGGGCAAGTGAAAATCCCAGGTAACTCGATGAATCGTTTTTTCGTGAAAAAGCTTCGGGCGGATTCGAGCGGAGACTGTCGGGCGTTTCGCTTAAAATTTGTGCGAAGTCCAGATTCAAAAGCGTTTCGCGAATCTGTTTCGGCGAATATCCGGCTGCATAAAGCGAACCGATCAGCGAACCCATGCTCGTACCCAGAACCATGTCGGGCCGGATTCCTTCCGATTCCAGCGCTTCGATTAACGGAATTTCAGCAATGCCTTTTGCGCCGCCGCCGCTTAAAACCAGTGCGATTTTTGGCCTGGACTTTTGCGCAAAACACGATGCTGCAAAAAAAACAAAAAGAATTCTGAAAAAATTTTTCATGGGCAAAGACTACCACAGCGAAAAAAAATTGTCAGCAAAACCGGTTTTTGAAATTTTTACAGGACGATTTTTTGCGCCAGAACCGAAATTTCTTTTTCCGCGAAAATCGTTCCGTCCAGAATTTTTTCCGCCACGGAATTTTTGTCGAACCGCGATTCAGGATAAAGCGTCACGAAAGAAACGTCGCCTGCATTCAAAAAATTTTTTTCGCCGAATTCAGTGTAGCGCGTTGCACCGATGGAAATCATAATCCGCGCAGGAAATTCCGCCGACAAAAAATATTCGTGCAAATTTTCCAGCGGACCTTCGTCTTTCTGCGTGTTGAATTTTTCCGCCGCCCAGGACGTAAGCGTTTCAAAAATGTAACTGTAATTTTTTATGGAACTCTCTTCGCCGTACTGAAAAATTTTTTTTCCGCGCAGAAGGAAACTGCAAATTTTGTATCCGCCGATTTTTCCGCGTTCAGAAAATTCGTCCACCGGAATTAAATTCCGCGAAAGTCCTTTGCTCGACGCGCCCCAGTTTTTTTTCATGCTGATTTTTTTCGCGCCCGCTTTTCTGATGGAACAGTCGTTTGACGCACCGAAAAATTCAGGAAAAATTTTATGCATTTTTTTTTCGCGCCATTCCACGGAACAAATCAGTGCGCATTCAGGTTCAATCTGAATTTTTTCTTCGCCTTCAGGAAAAATTATTTTTTCTGCGTCAAAAGGAAATTCGTTCAGGTACTCAGGAATTTTTTGCGTGCGCCATGGAATGTACGTGGGAAAAATTCCTTTGGGTGCATTTCGTTCCGCCGTTTTTATTCCGGTAAAATCGCCCGCCTCGCCTGCCTGCTCCAGATGCCCGGTGAAATTTCCTGCCACGCCAAAGCACGGAATTTTTTTCAGGTCAAAAAAATTTTCGCTTTCCATAAAAAATCCTTTGAAAAATTTTCGGTAAATTTTTTAAATTACGAACGGATCTGTCCGTCGCCGTCGATTAAAAATTTTGTGGTAGTCAGCGCTTCGGCTCCCATCGGTCCGCGTGCATGAAGTTTCTGCGTGCTGATTCCGAGTTCCGCGCCGAATCCGAAAACGCCGCCGTCAGTAAAACGAGTGCTTGCATTCACGTAAACGCATGAAGCATCCACCTGCGCCTGAAATTTTTTTGCGCTGCTGAAATCGTTCGTGACGATGGTTTCGCTGTGCCTGGTGTTGTGCGCGTTAATGAAATCGATGGCAGACTGAAGCGAATCCACGATTTTTACCGACGCAATGAAATCCAGAAATTCAAAACCGAAATCGCTTTCCGCCGCGTGAAGCAAATTTTCATAGCCGCATGAATTTAAAATTTCAAAAGATTTTTCGTCCGCACGAAGCTGAACTTTTCCGCCGAATTTTTTTGCCATTTCAGGAAGAAATTTCTGCGCGATTTTTTCATGCACCAGAATCGTTTCCGCCGCATTGCACGCACCAGGCCGCTGCATTTTTGCATTCGCCGAAATTTCCGCCGCCATTTTTACCGATGCACTTTCGTCCACAAAAATATGACAGACGCCCGCTCCGGTCTGAATCACGGGAATTTTTGAATTTTCCACCACGAAATTTATCAGCGACGCAGAACCGCGGGGAAGCACCACATCGATTTTTCCGCGCGCATTTAAAATTTCAGAAACTTCGGAACGCTCTCCGCCCGTGCAGAGAAAAACCGAATTTTTTACGCCGCAAATTTCCAGTCCGCTTTCAATCGCCGAAACAATCGCCCTGTTGCTTTCCAGTGCCGACGACGAGCCGCGCAGAAGAATTGAATTTCCGCTTTTGTACGCCAGCGCAAATGCATCCACCGTAACGTTCGGCCTGCTTTCGTAAATTATGGACGCCACGCCCAGCGGAAAACGAACTTTGCGGATTAAAAGCCCTTCTTTTGTTCGCCAGCCCGATTCAACTTTTCCCACCGGATCACTCTGCCGGATTACGGTCTGAATTCCGTCCAGCATGGAAGCGAATTTTTTTTCGTTCAGCTCAAGGCGTTCCACCAGCGATTCAGCCGTATTTTTTTTCCGTGCGTTTTCTACATCCGCGGAATTTGCATCGAGAATTTTCTGCCTGTTTTTTTGAAGGGATTCCGCCGCCGATTCCAGTGCAAGATTTTTCTGCGATTCGGACTGAACGGAAAGAATTTCGGACGCTTTTTTCAGCGATGCACAAATCGAATCGAAGTCCATCAGTAGTTCGCCAAAAAGTACATTCCCAGAAGAATTGCGATTCGCGTTTTGGATTCAGTCCATTGCGTGTCCCGCGGAAGGCTTTTCATGTACCACCAGAAAACACCGAATTCCGGATCGATTCTCAGCGCGTATTCAGAAAAGTCCTTTGATTTTGTCTGCACGCCGAACATTAAATAAACTACGTTATCAACGATTGAAAAAAATTGTCCGCAGGATTTTACGTAATTGTGTGAATTGATGTTTTCGCAAAACTCGCGGAGTTCGTAGAGCACCTGCGCTTTGAGTTCTTCGTCGGATTTTTCTACCCAGGTTTTTTGAATCAGCAGCACAAGATTTTTGTTGAAACTGGAAACAAGACGCGATTCTCCGTCAGAAGACCGGTCTGCGATAGTCTTGAAATTGTCGCCCGCACTGAAAATGTTGGAAAGCAAAAGAGAGCACCGGACGGCTTCGTCATCGGAAGTGGTTGCAACCAGCGTACCGAGCGCCTTGAGCGACTTTTTGTCTACAAATTCTTCAATCAAGTTTTCGGACATGGCGTGAGTATAAATTTTTGCCACCAATGTTTCAAGTGGTGAGAAAATATGTGAGAGGAAATTTTGCCGCGGATTTTTTTTTGTGGG
>CAZACA010000070.1:0-8960 GCA_964483515.1 uncultured Treponema sp. | reverse complement strand
TTTTTGACGTGGGCACAGTAGCATTTTTTTATGCTTTATGCAAAGGAAATTTTTTTTCTTTGCCTGCGCGGCTTTTTTCCAAGAAAAATTCCCTTGCCTTGAAGAAAAAATTTAAATGTACTATACTTCGCGCGTTCGGCACTTTAGCTCAGCTGGATAGAGCATCTGCCTTCTAAGCAGAGGGTCGACGGTTCGAGCCCGCCAAGTGTCATCCGGTCGCTTCGTGCGGCCTTTTTTTTTCGTTGAAATTTTGCGCTGAAATTATTATATTCTCTTTTACAAATCGATTTCACTTCACAAAAAGGGAGCAAATCACATGGCAGACATTCTGCTTTCAATCAGAAATTTAAATACGTTCGTGGGCGAAAAGCAAATCCTGAAAAACGTTTCGCTGGAAATTGCGCAGGGAGAAACTCACGTCCTTATGGGGCCCAACGGCGCGGGAAAATCTACCCTCGGCTACACGATTATGGGCAGTCCCGAATATACGGTTCGCGGCGGAACGATTTTTTTCGGCGGAAACGACATCACTTTTTCTTCTGCTGATGAGCGGGCCAAAAAAGGAATTTTTTTAAGTTTTCAGGAACCGCTGGAAGTTCCGGGCGTGTCGCTGGAAAGTTTTATCCGTTCGGGAATTCAGCAGACTACGGGACAAAAAGTTAAGCTCATTCCGTTCACGAAAGAACTGGAAAAAAACATGGAAATTTTAAAGATGAATCCGGGTTATTCTGCGCGGGATTTAAACGTGGGATTCAGCGGCGGCGAAAAAAAGAAAAGCGAAATTCTTCAGCTTCTGATGCTTAAACCGAAACTCGCAATTCTGGACGAAACCGATTCGGGTCTGGACGTGGACGCATGCAGAATCGTTTCCGCGGGCATAAAGGAATACGTCGAAAAAAACGGCGGCTCGCTTTTAATCATCACCCATTCCACGCGAATTCTTGAAAGCCTTCACGTAGACAGAACGCACGTCATGGTGAAAGGAAATCTGGTTCATTCAGGCGACGGAAGTCTTGTGCAGGTCATCAACGAAAAAGGATTCGACGATTTTATTCCTGCCGAAATCAGGGAAGCCGAACGAAAGGAAAAACTTGCCCTGGCAGCAAAAGCGGCAATGGATGCAGTAAAGGGAAGCGCATCGTCCGGGGGAATTGCATGAGTAGTTCCGGAGAAAAATCCGCGGTGGGAGAAATTGACCGTTCCCTGTACGATTTCCGCTACGAAGAAAAAGACGAAGATTTCTATAAAATCCGCGCAGGTCTGGACGATTCAATCGTAAAAAAATTAAGCGAAGAAAAAAACGACCCTGAATGGATGCGCGAGTTCCGTTTGAAAAGCCTTCATCTTTTTAACGAAATCCGCGAGCCGGAATGGGGCCCTGAAATCCGCGACCTGGACGTGCAGAAAATCGTTACTTACGTCAGGCCGAAAACCGAAATGGCTGCAAAATGGGAAGACGTTCCCCAGGACATAAAGGACACTTTTGAAAAACTCGGCATTCCCGAAGCAGAACGGCAGAGTCTTGCAGGAGTGGGCGCGCAGTACGACAGCGAAGTGGTCTATCACAACGTAATGGACGAAGTTGCAAGGCAGGGCGTCGTTTACACGGATTTTGAATCGGCGTTAAAAAGCGAAAAATGGGGCGGCATGGTTCGCGAATATTTCATGAAACTCGTTCCGCCGTCAGACCACAAATTCGCGGCGCTTCACGGAGCAGTCTGGAGCGGAGGAAGTTTTGTTTACGTGCCGAAAAACGTAAAGGTCGAAATTCCCCTTCAGTCGTACTTCAGGCTGAATGCGGCAGGAGCAGGACAATTCGAGCACACGCTGATTATCGTGGATGAAGGCGCTGATTTGCATTTTATCGAAGGATGTTCCGCACCGAAATACAACGTGGCGAATCTTCATGCAGGATGCGTCGAACTTTACGTGAAAAAAAATGCGCGGCTGCGTTATTCCACAATCGAAAACTGGTCAAAAAATATGTACAACCTGAACACCAAACGTGCGCTGGTTGAAGAAAACGGCAGGATGGAATGGGTTTCGGGTTCGTTCGGAAGCCACATTTCGTATCTGTATCCGTGTACTATTTTAAAGGGCGACTCGTCCAGCGTGGAATTCACCGGAATCACTTTCGCGGGCAAAGGACAGAATCTGGACACCGGCGCAAAAATGATTCACATCGGAAAAAATACTTCCACCGTCATCAACACGAAATCCATTTCAAAAAGCGGCGGCGCGTGTACGTACAGAAGTGCCATCGTCATCAACGAAAGTGCGCGGAATTCAAAGGCAAGCGTGGACTGTTCAAGTTTGATGCTTGACGACATCAGCCGGAGCGACACGATTCCTGCCATGAACGTAATGACCGGCGACTGCGACATCGGTCACGAAGCAAAAATCGGACGAATCAGCAACAGGGCGATTTTTTATTTAATGAGCCGCGGAATCAGCGAAGAAGATGCACGTGCCATGATTGTTTCAGGTTTTGCAAATCCCGTGAGCAGGGAACTTCCCCTTGAGTACGCCGTTGAAATGAACAATTTGATCCGCCTTGAAATGAAAGGTTCGATGTAGGAGCGTCCATGGAAGAATTAAATTTAAACGTAAATCAGTTTCCGGGGCTGACGTGGAATTTTCTGGGAATAAACCGCGCGGAATTTTTTTTCAAATGCGAAAAAAATGCAGTTCCGCAGACTGAAGAAATTTCAGGCAGCATAAAAAAGCGCGAAGAAATTTTTTGCGGCGAAGAAATTCAGACGGGACTGGGCAAAGAATTCGACGGCGCATTCGATTCAGCGAAAAAAAGACTCTGCATTTCCACGACGATTTTTTGTGCGGCGGAAAATTCGGCGGACGGTTTTGCAAAAATTGAATTCGATGCATCGCGAAATAAAAATTCTGCGGCGGATTTTTTCATTCACGCGGAAAAAAATTCAAGAAGCGTTTTTTTGTTTTCGGTGAAGGGCAGTGCAGGAAGCGAAAATTTTTTCGGTGCAAGATTTAAAATTCGTGCGGAAGAAAATTCGTCCGTAAAAATTTTCCTGGCGAACCTTTCGGAAAGCGGCGCAGTTTTTTTCAGTTCGCTGGGTTCGGAATGCGCTGATTCGGCTCTGGTGGAAACGACTGAAATTTCCCTGGGCGGCGGAAAAAATTTTCTGGGCGAGTTCCATAATCTTTCGGGCAGAAAAAGTTCTTTCGCGGGAAAATCATCGTTCATCCTGGGCGGGAAAAATTTTCTGGACATGAATCAGGTCGTCTGTCAGCGCGGAAAAAATTCGGCGAGCAAATTTGAAGTGGACGGCGTTCTGCTTGACGATGCGAAAAAAATCTGGCGCGGAACGATTGATTTTAAAAACGGCTGCACGGAATCCACGGGTGACGAACAGGAAGACGTTCTGCTTCTGGGCGAGCGCGTGGTGAATAAAAGTCTGCCGGTGATTTTGTGCGACGAAGAAAATGTGGAAGGAAGGCACGGCTGTTCCATCGGACGGCTGGACGAAAAAAAACTTTTTTACATGCAGAGCCGCGGCGTGGACGAAAAATCTGCACGGACTCTTTTGGCAAAGGCAAAAGTTTCAAAAGTTTCGCGGTTCATTCCTGACGAAAAATTGCGGAACGAAATCGATTCATTCGTAGAAAAAATTCTGTAGCGGATTTTTCGCTGCGTTTAAAAAAAACGAATCCGGACGGCGCGGAATTCCTGCTCTGCCCGGATTTTTTTTGCTTGATTTTTTTTAAGAAAGTTCTGCGTCCAGTTCTTCCACGATTTTTTTGAACGTGTCGGCTGCTGATTGAACCGGTTCCGCTTTTTCCATGTCAACGCCCGCAACTTTCAGGCTTTCGATGGGATAACGTGAACCGCCCGATTTTAAAAATTCAAAGTAATCGTTCTTTTCGGTTTCGCCGCCTTCAGTGACGCGCTTTGCCAGTGCAAGGGACGCTGAAATTCCCGTGGCGTATTTGTAAACGTAAAATGCGTTGTAAAAATGCGGAATCCGCAGTCCTTCCAGGTCGCTGGATTTTTCAAAAACCATTTCGCTTCCAAAATATTCTTCCAGAAGTTTACGGTAAATTCCGCGGAGGACATCGGTGGAAAGAGGTTCGCCCCGTTCGACTTTTTCGTGTGCAGCAAGTTCAAATTCCGCGAACATCGTCTGACGATAAAGCGTGGCAAGAATGTCGTTGGCGTGCATGGCAAGCAGATACAGCCGCATTTCGCCGTCCCTCGCATTTTTCAAAAGATGACGGAACAGAAGTTCTTCGTTAAAGGTGGATGCAACTTCCGCTTCAAAAATCGTGTAGTCGTAGCACATGAACGGATTATTTTTTACGCTGTAGTAGGAATGCATGGAATGTCCGCCTTCGTGTGCCATGGTGTAAACGTCGCGGATGGAAGTGTCCTTGTAATTCAGCAGGATGTACGGATAGCCGTCGTATGCGCCCGAAGAAAATGCACCGCTTGTCTTGCCTTTGTTTTCGTAACGGTCAGCCCATCCGTTCTGCAATCCGCCGCACAGAGTATCCGTGTATTCTTTTCCCAGAACGCCCAGTGCATCGCGGACGATTTCAACGGCTTCATCGTAGGAAATTTTCGTCTTCACGGATTTCACCAGCGGAACGTAAACGTCGTAATGGCGCAGTTCGTCCACGTGAAGAATTTTTTTCCGCAGGGAATAATATTTGTGAAGCGGCGCGAAATTTTTCCTGACCGTATCGATTAAATTTTTGTAAACGCTTACGGGAACTTTGTCGCCGTAAAGGGATGCTTCCAGCGCAGAAGAATATCCGCGGGCACGTGCAATAAAAATGTCGTTGTTTACTGAACCGGCGTAAAGTGCAGCAAGGGTGTTGGCGTGGCTTTCAAAAACTCCGTAAAATTTTTCGTAGGCTTCCTTCCGCACTGAACGGTCCTGATTTTCCATAAAGTCGCTCCAGGTGCTGTGGGTGAGGGGAAGTTCCTTTCCGTCCGCTGAAATTTTTCCGAAGTCCAGGTCTACGTCGGTTAAAAGCGAAAATGCGTTGCCGGCAGTTTGTCCCGATTCCGATTGAAGCGCCAGAATCCGTTCTTCCTTTTCGCTCAAAGTAAACGGCTTTACGTGCAGAAGTTTTTTTAAATAAATTCTGTAGTCGCTGAATTCTTTTTTTTCGATCCACGCGGAAATTTTTTCGTCGGGAACGGAAAGAATTTCAGGAATGTAAAAACTCGTCTGTGCCTGGGACGCTGAATAAGCCATCATTGCGCGATTGTATTTTTCCTGGGAAGAACTTTCGCCCTGGTCCTGTGAATTTAAAAGGCTTGCGTAGTGAAAAACTTTTTCCGTGGTGCGCGAAAGTTTTTCGTCGGCATGAAGTGCTTCGAGCAGAACCGAATCGCTTTCAGAAAGTCTGCCTTTAAACGAAGCGAGTTCCGCGGAAAGAACCGGAATCTGCGCCAGGTCGTTTTCCCATTGTCCGTCGTTTTCGTAAAGTGAAGTCAAATCCCATCTGTCTTTTTGCGGGACGTCTTTTCTTAAAGGAATGTTTTCGTTGTTCATGGCGCGGATTGTAGCACAATTTTTTTTCGCTTTCAAATTTCCGCGGAAAACGGAATTTGCGTTTTGTAGAATTTTAGTTCCGTTTGTTGTATCATTCGTCCCATGAAAAATTTCAGAATCCTTCCTGCGCTTTTTTTTGCATCGATTTTTTTATTTTCCGCGTGCCGCAACACAATCGGCTACAGCGTGCTTTTGTGGAACGTTCCCGAAAAAAATCTTCCCGACGGAATTATCGTGCCGGTTTATTTGAAGTCGAATATTTCAAAAGTTTACGTCATCGGAATTCCTGAAAGCGGCGAAAAAATCGAAGTGCCCCTGTGGAAAATTTCGGAGCCTGCATCAAAATCCCGTGCGCAAAAAAATCAGGTTAAATTTGCACAGTTCGGCGAAAAATACGCTGCGTGCGTTCTGGACGGACTTCCCATCCGGAGCGAAAGTTTGAACACGTCGAGCCAGGTTTACCGCCTTCGGAAAAATGAAATCGTAAAAGTTCTGTATTCGGGAAAAGGCGTGGCACCTGAAAACGGCGGCGTTCCTCTTGCAGGCGAATGGCTTTTTGTCCTGACGAAAGACGGAACGAAAGGCTGGTGCTTCAGTTACAATCTCCGCGTTTTTAAAATGAATGCAGACGGAACTTATGAGCGGAGCGGCGCGGAAAACGAAGTAAAGGAAAAGGACGAAACGCTGGATTTGCTTCTGGCGCAAAAATGGTATCCGGATTATTACCGTTCCATGATTTCAAAAAAGCAGATCGACCTGGAATTTTTTACCGCGGATTACGGATTCGACACGGGATTTCATTCGGGTACCATAAAAATTTCGCTGCCCGGCGTGAATGCAAATTTTCCCTACACGGAATTTGAAAAGCAGATTTCAGGCGAGTATAAGGTAAAGGATGCGCCGCTGGAAATTTTCGTGCGGAACCAGAAATTCATCGTGGTGAAATATACTGATTCGTCGGGCAAACCGAAATCCTACAATTTCATTTCGCTGGACGATGACATAAAAATCGAAGAGCAGATTTCTTCGGAAAAGGAGCGCAGGATTCGTGCGTACAAATCGCTTCAGTCACTGGGCCCGGATTTTAAAAGCGGAAACTACGGAACCATTTCGTTTAACGACGGAAATCTTTTCCGCTGGACGGGATTTAAAAAACTTGTGCCGAACGTAATTCCGCAGCAGGCAAAAGGAAACGGAATCGTGGAAATAAAATATTTCGCGGAAGGAAATTTAAAATCATCCTGGGACGGAATTTTAACGATGCATTTTGAAAGCGCGCCGGCTGAAATAAATTTCCTGTACAAAAAAGAAGCAAACGGAATCCGGCTTTCGTTCGCAAATGTATTTTTTAAAACCGATGAAATTTCGGGGCTGAAAACTCCGGTCGTTTCGCTTCCGGCAAATTCCATCGTCCTGTTTTTCCAGAATTAGGCGGCGAAAAAATGGCATTCGTTCAGTTTTCAAAAGTTTCACTTGCATTCGGCGACCGCGACATTTTAAAAAACGTTTCTGTGAATTTGTCGGCAGGAACAAAGGCGGCGCTGACAGGAGCAAACGGTGCGGGAAAATCTACGCTGATAAAAATCATGGCGGGAATTATGGAAGTGGATTCCGGCGAAAGAATTTTTCAGAAGGACGCGCGGATTTCCTACCTGCCTCAGAGCGGTCTGGTTCATTCGGGCTGCACGTTAAAGGAAGAATGCGACAAGGCGTTCGGCTGGGGCTACGACGTTCAGAAAAAAATCGATGACATCGGCGAAATGCTCAAAACGAATCCTGAGAATTCAAAAAAACTTTCGGAAGAACACGCGGAACTTCTGTCGCATCTGGAAGAAAGCGGATGGTACAGGCGGAGCGCAATTTCGGAGCAGGTTCTTCTGGGACTCGGTTTTTCGCAGGCGGATTTTGAAAAGCGCACGGAAAATTTTTCAGGCGGATGGCAGATGCGGATTGCCCTGGCGAAGTGCCTCATGTGCGCGCCCGACATTCTTCTGCTGGACGAACCCACGAATTATCTTGACATTGAAGCCCGCGGATGGCTTGAAAAATTTCTTGCATCGTTTTCAGGCGGATTTCTGCTGGTGAGCCACGACCGATATTTTCTCGACCACACGGTGAACGAAGTGTACGAACTTTTCGGCGGAAATTTAAAACGCTATTCAGGAAATTTTTCCCATTACGAAGAAGTGCGCAAAGTCGAACTGAAAACGCTCATTGCTTCCTACGAACAGCAGCAGCAGGAAATTCAGAAACTCGAAGATTTCATCCGGCGGTTCGGCTACAAGGCGACGAAAGCATCGCAGGCGCAGGAACGGCAGAAGCAGCTTGAAAAAATTCTGGAAAACAAAATCGAACTTCCTGAAAATTTAAAAAAGATTCATTTCGCTTTTCCGCAGGCACCGCATTCGGGACAAAAAGTTCTGGAATTGAAAGGCGTTTCAAAAAGTTACGACGGAAATTTCGACGTAATAAAAAATCTGGAAATGGTTCTGGAAAAAGGCGAGCGGCTTGTTGTTGCAGGAAAAAACGGCGCGGGAAAATCTACGCTTTTAAGAATCGTTTCGGGGGCGGACAAAAATTTCAGCGGCGAAATAAAATTCGGCAGCGGCGTTTCCACGGGATATTTTTCTCAGGACAGCGCGGAAAAAATTTGCGGAAGCGAATCGATTCTGGATCGGCTGGAAAAAAATTGTCCCCTTGAACTCGTGCCGAAAATCCGCGATATGCTCGGTGCGTTTCTTTTTCGCGGCGACGACGTTTACAAATCCATCGACGTTCTGTCGGGCGGAGAAAAAAGCCGGATTGCGCTGCTGGAACTTCTTCTGCGGCCCGTGAATCTTCTGGTGCTGGACGAACCCACGAATCACCTGGACATGCATTCAAAGGACGTGCTTCTGGACGCGCTGAAAGATTTCGGCGGAACGGTAATTTTCGTCAGTCACGACCGCGGATTCATTGAAAATCTTGCCACGCGGGTTCTGGAATTGAAATGCGGAAGTTACAGAATTTTTCCCGGCGATTACGCGTACTATATGCGGCGGCTGGAAGATGAAGCGAACGGAACCGTGGGCGAATTTTCGTTTGCAGGCGGAAGCGGAAAAATCGGCGCAAAAAAAATCGAAGTAAAACCGTCGGAAGAAAAAATCAGCGCGCAGAAAATTTCCTGGGAAGAGCAGAAAAAATCGGCGGCGGAAAAGCGGAAAAACGAACGCGAAGTGGAACGGCTGGAAAATTTGATTTTTCAGAAGGAAGACGAAAAAAAAATCCTGGAAGCAAAAATGGCTGACCCCGAAATTTACAGCAACGGCGAAAAATGCAGAAACCTGCAGTTGCAAATTGAAACGATTTCCGCGGAACTGGACGACCTGAACGCAAAGTGGGAAGAAGCGGCTGCAAAAGTAATCGGTTGAAAAAGGAAGAAAA